>JBMZCU010000086.1:0-10513 GCA_049613705.1 Pseudomonadales bacterium
GCGCCCGCTGCCAAGGATAGCGAGGAGATAACGAGCACTCTATTCAGTAATTTAATCATCGCTTACTCTCCGTGCGCCTCAATAATGAATTCGGTACCGCGTACCCCTACTGTCATCGTATTAGTGTTAAAAACGACCTTCTCCGGGTTGGCTTTAGCCAATTGGCCCGAAATAACAGCCAGGCTGCCCTTGGCCACACTGGCACTGAGCTCGCCCTCGTGGGTTGTCGTGCTAAAGGCAAAGGCGTCAATGACGAGCGAGGAGCTTGGACCTGCGGTCAAACGCGTATTGTCGTACAACGTAATACCTGCAAAGCTAGCGGCGGAGGTCACAACCTGATCGCCCACGTGCAAAGTATCCCCGATATTGGCACTGCGCACTTCGCCGTTGCGCACTACCTCTACCGTGCCACTGACCACCTTAAAGGTGCCTGCTTTTTGCGTTGCAGTATCCGCTAGCGCTGGATTTACGGCGCATAGCAGTAGCATCCACAGTGCATAGCACAACGGTTTAATATTAGACATGTGTCTCTCCGAATTGAAAAAGAAAGGATGTGTAAAGGCCGGACAATTGCAAAGTTATCGGCACAAGCCAACGTTTTTTTAACCCCAGCGTCCAAAAAGTCACTTTTATCGCTCTAAATACAACCAATTCAATGCAATACGATACAGATTAAACCTATATAAACATTCAGTTAATTATGGTGTGAAGCGCCATAAACAAAAAAGGGAGCTGCTGCTCCTTTTACGATTAGGCTTGGTTACTCCACCGTCACCGACTTTGCCAAGTTGCGCGGCTGGTCGACATCTGTGCCCTTGAGCACGGCGACGTGATAGGAGAACAGCTGTAGTGGCACAGTGTAGATGATAGGTTCCAACACTTCAGGCATCTGTGGCATTGTCAGTACGTGATAGCCGTCTCCGCTCTCCATGTTAGCGCAACCAGTGAAGACAAAGAGCTCGCCGCCACGGGCACGCACTTCTTGTAAGTTGGCCTTGAGCTTCTCTAGCATTTCGTTGTTCGGCGCCACTGAGACTACGGGCATCTCCTTGTCGACTAGTGCCAACGGGCCGTGCTTGAGCTCACCTGCAGGATAGGCCTCAGCGTGGATGTAGGATATCTCCTTGAGCTTGAGCGCCCCCTCCATCGCGATGGGGTAGAGAGTGCCGCGGCCCAGGAAGAGCGAGTGGTTCTTCTCGGCAAAACTTGCCGACATCGCCTCGATCGAACTGTTCATCTGCAACGACTTCTCGATCAGGCGCGGCAATTGCTCGATCGCGGCGACGATTTCGCGCTCACGCGCCTCGATCAGCGTAAACTGACGCCCGATCACTACAGTGGTCAGCAAGAGCGCAACCAGCTGGGTGGTAAAGGCTTTGGTCGAGGCGACGCCGATTTCAGGCCCCGCGTGAGTCAGCAAGTTGAAGTCAGATTCGCGTACCAGTGAGCTGCTGGCCACGTTGCAAATCGTCAAACTCGCTAAGATCTGCTCTTTAACATCGCGCAGCGCCGCCAGAGTATCTGCGGTTTCACCGGACTGCGAGATCGACAGGAAGAGCGTGCCTTCGCTAATCACCACAGGGCGGTAGCGATACTCGCTGGCCACTTCGATCTGGCAGGGGATGCCCGCCATGGCTTCCATCCAGTACTTGGCCACTAATCCGGCGTGGAAGCTAGTACCGCAGGCGATGATTTGCACTTGCTTAACTTGCTTGAAAATCTCCAGCGCAGCCTGGCTGAAGCAGCTCTCATCGACAAGACCATCAACAATACGCTCTTCAAATGTAGCCTTGACCACAGCGGGCTGCTCGTAGATCTCTTTGAGCATGTAGTGCTTATAGCCGCCCTTGTCGGTTGAGGTCACTGCGTGTTTGTACTTGTGCACACTGCGCTCGATAGGGTTGCCTGCGCTGTCCCACAGATCGATATTGTTGCGATCGATAAAGGCGATATCGCCCTCTTCCATAAAGATAAAACGATCGGTCACCGCCAGCAGCGCGAGCTGATCCGAGGCGATAAAGTTCTCGCCTATGCCGACGCCCAACACCAGTGGGCTGCCCTTGCGCGCCGCCACCAGCTGTCCAGGGTACTTGCGATGCATAATACCCAGCGCGAAAGCGCCTTTTAACTGCGCAACGGTCTCACGCACCGCGCACAGCAGCGACTTACCGCTTTCAATAGCTCTATCAAGTAAGTGAGCGATAACTTCGGTATCAGTTTGCGAGCTGAATTGATAGCCGTCGGCGAGCAAACTGTCGCGTAGCCCTTCAAAGTTTTCGATAATCCCGTTGTGCACTACAGCTACACGGCTGTTGGACATGTGCGGGTGTGCGTTGTGCTCCGCCGGTGCACCGTGGGTCGCCCAGCGCGTGTGCGCGATGCCACAGGCCCCCGTCAGCGGAGTTTCACTCTGCGCATCGGCGAGCATCTTTACCTTGCCCTGACGGCGCAGTCGATTAATTTCCTGGCCGTCCCACACGGCCATGCCCGCCGAGTCGTAGCCGCGATACTCGAGGCGTGTCAGCCCCTCGATCAAAATACCTGAAACTGAGCGCTCTGAAGTCGCTCCTACAATGCCACACATAGCTGCTCCCTACTCCTTGTCAGCGCTTTTCTTCACCGGGCGCGCCCAGTTGTTTAAATTCACTTGCTTGCCGCGCGCCACCGCCAGTTGCTCGTCGCCAACGGCTTTGGTCACGGTGGACCCCGCGCCCACAGTCGCCATCTCACCTATAGTCACCGGTGCCACCAGCGAGCTGTTGGAGCCGATAAAGGCGCCTTTGCCAATGACCGTTTGAGACTTATTCACCCCGTCATAGTTACAGGTAATAGTGCCCGCGCCGATATTGACCTTGCCACCGAGCGTGGCATCGCCGATATAGCTCAAGTGATTGACCTTGGCACCCTCGCCGATTTGCGCTTTCTTAGTTTCGACGAAATTGCCGATCTTGGCCTTGGCGGCAAGCGTAGTGCCCGGGCGCAGGCGCGCAAAGGGGCCTATCTCGCAGTGCTCAGCAATGCGCGACTGCTCGAGCATAGAGTTGGCTTTGATGTATGTCCCGGCGCCGACATAGGCGTCTTTCAACACGCAGTTGGCTTCGATGTGCACCCCGGCTTCCAAGGTCACTTGCCCTTCAAAGACAGCGTTAACATCGATGTAGACTTCACCTTTTATCTCCACCTCGCCGCGCACATCGACCCGGCTGGGATCGGCCAGGGTCGCACCTGCGAGCATCAACTGCTCAGCGCGCTGCAGTTGATACCAGCGCTCGAGCTGGGCCAGCTGCACTTTGTTGTTTACGCCCTGCACTTCCTGCTCGGCAGTCGGCTGCAGTGTGCTAATAGTGACACCATCCGCCGCGGCCATCGCGATCACATCCGTGAGATAGTACTCACCTTGCGCGTTGTCGTTGTTCAAGTTGGCCAGCCAGCCTTTGAGCGCGCCGCTGGGCATCGCCAAAATACCGGTGTTGATCTCGCCGATCTGACGCTGCTCGCTGCTCGCATCTTTGTGCTCGACAATCGCAGTCACCGCACCAGAGGCATCGCGCACGATGCGCCCATAACCTGTCGGGTCTGCTAGGTTAACCGTCAGCAGCGCAAGATCACCGCGCGAGGCGATTTCGACCATCTGCTGCATAGTTTCACTGCGCGTCAGCGGTACGTCGCCGTAGAGAATGATAGTGACACCGTCGCTATCGAGCTGATCGGCCACCTGAGCGACCGCGTGGCCCGTGCCCAGTTGTTGCTGTTGCAGTGCGAAATTTAACCCTTGACCGGCCAGCGCCTCGCGCATCTGCTCTGCGCCGTGACCTATGACTACATGAGTCGCCGCGCTGGCTTTTTCAGCTAACACTTTGGCGCTATCAATCACGTGTTGCACCATAGTTTTGGCACCGACTTTGTGCAAAACCTTTGGCAGCGCAGAGCGCATTCTGCTGCCCTGGCCCGCCGCTAAAATGACAATATCCGTTTTCATCTAGCTAATACTTCCTCAAAAATTCAAAACCGCCGTCAAAGTATCTGTGGCAATTTTGGACAAAATTATTTCACTGGCGCTCAATTTATAGTATTCCTAGTTTTTAACAATACAACTTGTCAGGAAAAAATTGACAATATGCACAGTACTACACTCGAAAAGCTAGGTTTGAGCGCCAAAGAATCCATCGTTTACCAGGCGCTGTTGGCCCTTGGACCCAGCCCAATCCGCGCTATTGCGGACAAATCCGAGATCAACCGCGGTACCACTCACGAGTGCCTCAAAAGCTTGCTGCAAAAAGGCGTGGTCAATTATTTACCGCGCGGTCGACGCAAACTTTTTGCCCCGCGCAATCCAGAGGTGCTGCTAGAGCTCGCCGAAAAGAAACAAAATGATATTGAGAGTGCCATCAAGCAGTTAAAAAGTTCGGTCATTCCCGATTTACAGCACCTGACACCGGATTTTTCGACCACCCAAGTCCAGTTTTACGAGGGTGACGACGGTATCGAGTTCGTCCTGCGCGATATCCTCAACACTGTGCAGGCCAACAGCGACAAAGAGTACGCCGTCTTCTCCTCCAAACCGATTCGCTCGCACCTCTACCGCCCCTTCCCCAACTACACCAACTTGCGCATCCGCAAGGGCATCGAAGTACGGGTTATCGCCATCGGCGACGGCGGTGAAGACGCCGAGCTCTCTCAGCGCAAGTGGTTGAAGACAGAAGGGAAAGTAGATGCCGCCTACATAGCAATCTACCCACCTAAAGTCGCGATTATCTCGCTGGCCAGCGGCGACTACCCCACCGCCGTGGTCATCGAAGCCAAGGAAGTCGCGGCGGCACAGCAGATAATCTTTAATACGCTGTGGGGGCTGTTGTAGCGCACAATTTCCCCCTCTAAAGATAAAGTGAAAAAATCTCCTATTCAATCACACAGATCGCAGATGTACGATTTAAGACAGCGTTTTATGAGGAGCCGCCATGCTATCTCAACAGATAAGCTAGGTAAGGGTTCCCAGATAACGGTCTGACGTCTGCCCCATGTTGTCACCCGCTTTTGATGTGAGCTACGCGTCTCTCCGCAACACCGGACAGGGGTTGTCGATATGGATATAGGTGCAAAACTAAAGGCGTGGGGCGTAGAAAATACACAGCTGGCATTTGCATTGCTGCGCACCCTAAAACCCAACGTCAGCGTAGGTAACGTCGGCGTAATCACCCGCTTCACCGATGTTCAGGAAGCGCTCTCTAGACCCGATATCTTCGGCGTGACCTACGCCGAAAAGATGGCCGCGATCACCGATGGCAGCAACTTCTTTCTCGGCATGAACCCCAGTGCCCACTACACGCGTGACGTCTCCATTATGCGCCTTCTCTTCAGAGGCCGTGATGTCAGTGACCGCATTGCACCTCTCATCGCGCAAATCAGCGCGCAGTTGCTCGAAGACAGCCGCGGTGAAGTAGATGTCATCCAGCACTTAATGCGCAAAGTACCCGCAAGGCTCACCGCTCAATACATAGGCGTCGACAACGTGGAAGAAGAAGCGTTGATCGACTGGAACACTTTGATGTTTCGCTACCTCTTTTACCCAAACAACCCACCAGAGCTCAAAGCGCGCGCCCTAGCTAGCGCTGCGCTGTTTAGACGTGAAGTTGAACGCTGTATAGCGGGGCGTAAAGCCTCACCAACCCAAGCTGACGATATTCTCAACAGAGCGCTGGCACTGCAGCGCTCAGGTACTGAGGGTATTAGTGACCGCCAACTGCGCGATAACCTCATTGGTATCATCATTGGCCTGATTCCCACCACAGCTGCGTGCAGTGCCCTCGTCATAGATTACCTACTAGATCACCCACATCAGCTTCGCGATGCTCAAGAGGCCGCTCGTAACAATGACGACGAGCGCCTGCGTAAATACACACTTGAAGCACTGCGCTTTAATAGTTTCGGCGCAGGGGTGTTTCGTATCCTGCTGGAAGATTACACCTTAGCTCGAGGTACACTGCGCGCCAAATGCTACAAACAGGGCACCACTGTGCTCGTTGCCACGCAATCTGCCATGCACGACAGCCGTCAATTAACTCACCCGCAGCGCTTTTCTCTGACTCGGCCGGACTATCACTACATGCATTTTGGCTACGGGATGCACCGCTGTTTTGGCTATCACATCAACATGGTGCAAATCCCCCAAATCATCAAGGTGCTATTGCGCAAACGCAACCTAAAACGCGCTGAGGGTACTGCGGGCCGCACCCTTTATGAAGGCCCATTCCCACGTCATCTATACCTTACTTTCGATCATTAAAAATGGGAGTTCTCTATGTCTAACATCGCCGGTAAAGCCTACGCCATGAATGTAGTCACGCCAATCCGCAGTTACACGCGCTGGATCAACAAGCTCATATTCTGGGCAGCGCAGCAACCGCTGTTCAAACAAAGCCTCAACGGCCTCAAGACCCTCTCGCTGATCCACTACGCGCGCTGGGCTATCATTAAACCCTGCCAGTTTCCAAGACTCGATCCCAGCCAGCCAAAAGAAGACATCAAGTACAGCTATATGTTTTTCTTCAGCAACTTCAACGGTAGTTGGGATCAGTACGTGGACTCCTTTCACACGGCCATCCCAAAAGGGCTAGACCTGTTCTGGTCACGCAATGTGAAATACCCTAGATCCTCTCCGCTGACGCCCTTTCACCGCTACATCAACCACAATCAAATTTGGACTACTTACTACTACAACGCCTACCCGCTAGCCTCCTCCAACGATGTCAAATCCGCAAACAAAGTCCGAGATACCTTGTTAGCATTTATCGATCAAAGAGCAGAGGAACAACCGGAGTTGTTCCTAAAGCGTTACAACCAGATGTTGCTTGAACTGCAAAATGATCTCTCGTTGATGCAGAAAACACCCATCGTCAGCTTGGCGCAACAAGCTGTAAATACGCGCAGATAAAGGGGGATATAACATGGCGAATATCAACGGTAAGGCTTACGGGCTTACACTGCTGTGCCCAATCAAGAACGGCTGCTCGGGTAACCGTGCGTTTAGCGCACTGACCCGCCGCACTTTACAAAGGCTGCCACTCAACGAACACAGTCCCATAGCGCAAGTGCCCAATACCTACCTGTGCCGCTTTTACATTCTCAGCGATGTATTTTACGAGCAAGGGCCTGCACGCAACGGATGGCGCGCAACACTGCTCAGCGGCTGGCGCGCAGGCGTGCGCGAAGAGCACCTCAAATCAGAATATCTTGTCTTTGAAAGCAATTTTCACGGTGACTTAGATAGCTACTTAGAGGCTATGTGGCACTGCGCCGAGCAGAGTGTCAAAGCGATCTGGCAGCACTGTGTCGGCTTTGAGCGCGTGCGCGACGCACAGAGCTTTAGCGACTACGTTAAACGCTGCCAAATCGACAACCAGTTGTTCTTCAACGGCTCGACGGACGAATCACTCAACGAGCAGCTCAAGGCGCTCTATTTAAAGCAGGAGCTCTCACGCTTTGTCTTTGCCAACCAGGCAACCACGCAAGACCCCGTAGCGCTGCAGCGGGCTTTCCAGGCATTTATCACGCGCGTGCAGCCAGCAGATCTCGATGGCCCCACCTGGCGCCCCGGCGCCGACAGCGAACACAGTTGCACCGTCGACAACCGCAACACTGCAGGAGCTAGCCATGACTAAAGCAGATGCGCCACACTTAGACCACCACGATATTCAAGGCAATATCCTAAAAGCCTATGCGCGCTACAACATGCCCAGGGCGCGCTATGTGTTCTACAGCATTCACCATGGTGCCACCGGCAGGCAGTTTGTCCGCATGCTGACCGGCCTCATCACCAGCGCCGCTAAGTGGGGTGATAACCCAGGCGCTGTCGAGCGGCCTCTGGCGACGACAAACTTAGCTTTCACCTACGCGGGGCTGGCAAAGCTCGGTGTGCCACAGAAATCCTTGCAGAGCTTTCCACAGGAGTTCTGCATGGGTATGGCCGCCAGGGCCGACATACTCGGTGATGACGGTCCCAGCGCGCCCGAGCACTGGGATCCTATCTGGTGCGACAGCGCGAAGCCGGTACACATCTGGCTGTCGATCAACGCAGCCAGTGAATCCCAGCTAGAAGCGCGTTACCGGGAAATTTGCGACTGTCTACAGCGCTGTAATGGCGATGGCGCAGGTATCGAACAACTGTGTGGGCACCGTGGCGCAGACGGGCGTGCGGATCTTCCTTACCAAAGCGCCACAGCGTTACTCAATGAGGCGGGCAACCCCACGCCAAAAGAGCATTTCGGCTTCACTGATGGCATCAGTAATCCGTTTTTCAAAGGTTGCGGCGGCAACCCTGCCAATGTCATCGGAGGTGGTAAGCCGACGCGAGGAGATCCGGCTACGCCACAGGGTTGGGCCCCCTTGGAGACAGGTGAATTTATCCTTGGCTATCGCGATGAGGCTTTTGAATACCCTGCAGCCCCAATCCCGCGAATGCTGGCCATGAACGGCACTTTCATGGTCTATCGCAAACTGCATCAAAATGTCGCCAGTTTTAAACGCTATACCCAAGCGCGTGGCGAAGCCTTGTGCCCACATCACGGTGTGCAAAAGCTACGCGCTAAAATGGCCGGCCGCTGGGACAATGGGGCGCCGTTGAGTCGTTTTGCGACCCCCGAATCTGCCGCGGCATTTAGCGAAGATTTAGCACAGGCAACTGAGGCCTTAAAACAGGCTGACAGCGCCGCCGCTCAACGCAGCGCCCAAGCAGCATACGCCACGCTCAGGCTTAAATTAACCGGCTTTAACTACAGTGATGATCTAGCGGGCGCTGCTTGCCCAATCGGCGCTCACATCCGCCGTACAAATCCGAGAGGTGCCCTGGAATATGGTGTCGAAGGAGCCTACAACACACCTGGCGCGCTGGTAAACAGACGGCGCATTCTACGCCGTGGCCTCCCCTATGGTTCATCGGAGCAAAGCCCCAGCGACGAAGGGGATCATGGCATCATCTTTATGGCACTCAATGCTAACATTGAACGCCAGTTCGAATTTGTACAGCAACAGTGGGTAAATTACAGCAACGACTTTAAGCTCGCGAATGACAAAGACCCGTTAATCGGCAATCAGGCGCTAAACGATACCGGTAAGCCGTGCGGGCGCATGGTGATTCAAGCGGATCCCGACGGCCAGCAGCCACCCTTCTTCTGCGACAAACTGCCCAGGTTCGTCGAGACCCGCGGCGGGGACTACTTTTTTGTGCCTAGCATCAGCGCCCTGTGCATGATAGGCGACGGCCTGATAGATCCCACTTAGGTACTGTCATGAATGGGCCCTCTCTCACCCTGCCACTGATACTGATCGCCTCGCTGTGGGGCGCAGTATCGGCGACGCTGCAGTTCTTTAGCATGCTCAATCAGCGCCGCGATCAGGCTTTTGCGCTGCTGCAAAAATGCGGTGCCTGCCCAGACGAACTACTGGGCCCTCTGCAAATCTACTTTACCAACATGTTGCCACTGTCCCTCGGCGCCTGCCTGTTTCTGTTTTTGATCTGCTATGTGATCGTCAAGATTCCCGATCACATAGCCCCTGACAAAAAACTGCGCGGGCGCATCGTCTACAGCTGCTACTACATCGCCACGCTCCCCTTCTTTGGTTTTATCAGTTTTTTGATCGGCGCCGTGTTCGACTTCACTGTGATTAAACAGCTGTTGTGAAATGTGGCGCGCGATACTCTATTTACTCCTGCTTTCACTCTGCGGTTGCGCCTCCTTTGAGCGAGATACCAGCCGCTGGGACTCGCCGCTGCAAAGGGAACCCACCCATATTCCTCTGAGCTACAGCCAACAGGGCAGTGGCCGAGATATCCTGCTGATTCACGGCTTTGGTGCCAGCCGCTTCACCTGGCGGGCGATAGCCCCGGCGCTGGCCAAGCACTACCGTGTCACTGCACTGGATCTCAAAGGTTTTGGCCTCAGCGCCAAACCGAGAGACAAGCGCTACACGGCCTACGATCAAGCGGCGCAGGTCAGCCACTTTATCCGCCAGCACAAGTTGCACAACCCTATTGTCATCGGCCACTCCTTCGGCGGTGCCGTGAGCCTAGCGACCGCGCTGTACTTACGCGATTACCCTCAGTACAAGCCCCGTGCGCTGGTCTTGATCGACAGTATCGCCTACCCGCAGGAACTGCCTCTGTTCGTCGAATTACTCGCGACACCTCTACTAGGTCCTGCAGCGGTGCACACGCTACCCAATAGCTTTCAAGTACGCACTCTGCTGAAAAAAGTCTATTTCGATGACAGCCTTATCAACGAACAGGCCGTTACGCACTACGCACAGCACCTCGCGCGAGCCAATGCCAAATACGCTCTCATTCAGAGCGCGCGGCAACTCATGCCCGAAGATTTGGCAGCCTTTAATCAAAGTTTTGCGCTACTCAGCCAGCCGAGCTTGATTCTCAGCGCAGCGCAAGGCGACATTGTCCCGCTGTGGGTCGCGCAGAAGTTAGCCGGCGCCTTAGACAAGAGCGAGTTAGTGGTTGTGCAACAGG
>JBMZCU010000087.1:0-10511 GCA_049613705.1 Pseudomonadales bacterium
GCTGTGCTTTAACGGACTGCGGTGAGCTGTTAAACCCGTGAATGTAAATTATTGCCGATAGCATACTGTCTATCCTTACAGTGTTTGCGTTAAACTACCTAACCTGCGATTTCCTTGCAAGTAAATTATCCTGCGCTGCATCCGGGTATGCGATGCAACTGTGTATCAAAGCGGCCGCTGGGATAGAGTTCAAAGGTACGATATGCAGGCCCCATAAGCTCGGGGTTATCTTCTAGGGTAAAGGTTGATTGCGCCACCTTAAATTGAGGTGCAACAGCCGGTGTTGCCAGTACACGCACCGAGCCAACCATTTGGTCCTGCGCTTGATGTAAGTGCCCACACACCACACCACGCACTTTATCGCAATGTGTCAGCGCCTGCCAAAACGAAGCGCTATTGCCCAACTTAATAGCGTCCTGCCATGCACTATCGGTGTTAAAGGCAGGATGGTGCATTACAATCAAAATATGCTCTGCCGCCAATTGCTGTAACTGGCTTAACTGCTGCAGCGTTTCCTCGTTTAAAGAACCACTGCCCTTGCCATCTGCCTCAAAGGTACTATCAAGTAAAACGATCGCCCAGTTACCTGCATCGACAATCGCGACCTGGTCTGGCTTTAACTGCGCCATGAGTTCGCGGTCATCGTGATTACCAGGTATCCAATGGCAGTAGGTGGCAAGATGAGCACTGGCATCCAGTAGCCTAGTGTAACTCGATTCACAGGCTGGATCAGTGAGATCCCCGGTCAATAACAAGTGATCGAAGCCCCCTTCTGCTTGCGTCACGACATCGCGAAGGCGCTGATCTACATTGTAGCCACGCACGTGTGCCTCAGCCACAGGGGGAAGATGGCAGTCAGTAATTTGAATCAGACGAAGTGGAGCGTTATTCAATGGAAGAGTACATCCTCTTTTTGGTAACCCTGAGCTAGGGCGTGGCCGAGCCACTGTGCCAGATGCTCATTGAGCTGCAGCTTCTCATCCACTTGATACATTTTGTCATTTGGATACGAGTATTTCCCCAACAATTGCGCACCGCTATTTGGGCTGATTACTTCTGCCATATTGGCATCGTGGTAGAGCCTAACACTTAAATTGGGCGCATTGATCCATTCAACTTGTTGCGACATGGTCTGACTCACAGTCACGGTCGTCGTGAATGCAAACCGCTCTTGTACACAGATGGCAATATGAAAAGCTTGATCGCCCAAGCTGACGTGAAACTCGCGGCGATCACACTCGTTTATGTCTGGCATCAGTTTTAGCAGCCTTGCGTAGTTGGCCGCACACAATGCCTGTTGTTTGGATAAATCCGGTACGTACTTTGCTCTCATCCACCCTCTCTCAGCCGTAGTTGCTGCAGTTCTGCACGATTGAGCGCCAGCCACTGCAGGGCGATAATTGCCGGCGAACTATCGATCTGCCCGCTCGCTAACATCTCAATGGCACTAGTTGCATCGAGCAGATGAACTTTAATATCCTCACACTCACTGGCCAGCCCGTGCACTCCGCCGGCCTCTCTAGCATCGACTTCACCTAAGTATAGGTCAATATACTCAGCGACGGCACCTGGGCTCGGCGCATAGCGATACAAGTGCTGTAAACGCTTGACCTCCAACCCGGCCTCTTCTTGTACCTCTCGTCTGGCAACTTCCTCTGGACTCCCCTCGCAGTCACAGAGCCCTGCGACTACTTCAAGTAACCACGCACTAGTAGGATGTCCTAGCGCACCGACCCTGAACTGCTCTACCAGTACAACAGCATCAAGTATCGCATCATAAAGCAGCACAGCCACTGCATCCTGGCGCTGCAGTAAGTCGCGCTGAATGTTGAGATCCGCACCACTGAAACTGCGATGCCGAATATGCAAATCTTTTAAGGTGTGAAAATGTTGCCCAACGACCTGCTCGTCGAGTATTTGCACATCCGCGTGGGTGAAACTAGGCTGCCACTGTGTCTTAATGACGGCCATATGCTAGAGCTTGCAACCACCGCCAAGACAATCGTCAAAATCCATTTCATCGAGCTCGCGGCGTTGCTCCAAAGCCTCGTCAACACGCTGCTGCAGTGACAATGCCTGCGTCTCAGCGTCTGTTAAGTTCGCACGCTGAAACATCTGCGATAAAATAGCCAATTCGTCTAAAGTAAATTCGTTCATGTATGTATTCCTCTTATACTTACGGCACACCTGCCACTCTAATGCGATCGCCCCACGCTGAAAAAGCACTACTTTTTAAGATTAACCAGATATCGTACACCTTATTCATTGAGATGACGCGATACCTATCTATGCGGCTTTCAATCTTCTATTTTTTCAACGCTGCACTGATCACACTTCGATATGCTCGACCATCAACTGCACATTACGTCGGCCTCTGTACTCATTGACATCTAGCTTGTAAATCACACGTACCTCTTCAAGCATCTCATTGGGCCAGAGAGTCTCGTCGATATTAAAGTAGATCGCATCGATGGCAAGTCCACTGTGCGGCTCCATCAACACTAACTTTAGATGCTTCTTGCCGACAATCCGCTGTTGAATAATCTTAAATCTATTGTCGAATAATGGCTCCGGGAATTGATGCCCCCAAGGACCTGCATCGCGAAGTAGCTGCGCCACTTCAACAGTCATATCCGCGCTTTCAAGCGCGCCGTCGGTTAGCAACCTCGCCTGGAGTTGCGAGCGATCTAATTGCTCATCCACAACACAGGCGAAGGCGTGTTTAAAACTCTCTAGCGCATCCGCGTGCAGCGTCAGCCCCGCCGCCATTGCATGGCCACCAAATTTTAAAATCAAACCCGGGTGGCGCGCATCGACTAGCGCCAGCGCATCGCGCAGGTGATAACCTGGAATTGAACGCGCTGATCCTTTTATTTCGCCATTTTCCCCGGGAGCAAAAGCAATAACAGGACGGTGTAACTTATCTTTAATGCGCGAGGCCAAGATACCGATAACTCCCTGATGCCAGCTGGCATCAAAAAGGCATACACCTAAAGGCAGATCATCTTGCAGTGATACACCCTCGAGGATTTCAAGTGCCTGCGCCTGCATTTGCTGCTCAATGGCGCGGCGATCCAAGTTCAATTGATCCAGTGTCTGAGCGATTTCGCGCGCACGCTGCTCATCATCACACAACAGACACTCGATACCGATCGACATATCCTCTAAACGACCGGCGGCATTTAGCCTTGGCGCCACGGCAAAGCCTAAATCACTGGCCACTATATTGGGCAGCTTACGGTTGGCAACCTCGAGTAACGCTTTGAGTCCAGGGCGGGCTCGCCCGGCACGCAAGCGCTGCAGGCCTTGATAAACCAAAGTTCGATTGTTGTGTTCAAGTGGCACAACATCAGCGACCGTGCCGAGTGCCACGAGATCCAGTAGCGAAGCTAAATTCGGCTTTGCCATTGCGCGCTGGCTAAACCACTGCTCGCGCTCCAACAACCTGCGCAGTGCAATCAATAAGTAAAAGACAACACCGACCCCACAGGTGGATTTAGCCGGAAAGTCACACGCGTGCTGGTTTGGGTTAATAATAGCGACAGCCTCGGGCAAGGATTCCCCCGCTAAATGGTGGTCAGTGACCACTACATCAATCCCTAGTTCGCGCGCTCTGGCAACACCTTCTATGCTGGAAATCCCATTGTCCACAGTAATGATGAGGCTCGGCTGATCTCTGGCGGCAACATCGACAATTTCAGGACTCAAGCCATAGCCATATTCAAAGCGATTGGGCACAAGATAATCAGGCTCTAGCGCCCCCATCATGCGCAAACCAAGCAACAACACTGCCGTGCTCGTTGCCCCGTCACAGTCAAAATCGCCGACGACAATGATCTTTTCACCGCTGGTTATCGCTTTGGCAACACGCTGTGAAGCCCCTTGCATACCGTGCATTAAATGGTCGGGTAACAAGCCCGTGAGATTGCGCCCTAACTGTTCGGTATCTTCAATCCCACGCGCGGCATAAACCTTAGCGAGCGCACTGGGCAACTGACTAAATATATGTGCCTGTGTATTTACTATCGGGCGCTGTTCGATATGTACCTGCTTCACACGCCATCTCCAGATTCAACCGGCGCTGGAAATAGCTGATCAGTTTTTCCTGTGTAGTAATAAACCACCAGACCAATCCACTCCTTTAGTGCAAACCCCAAATCACGCACGTGCTGCCAGTACTTAGGGTCTAAGCGCAATGCATCCGCAGTCATTGAGTTGTAATCGACCGGATAGGGCAACACATCCCACCCCTGTAGGCGAAAAATACCCATGGACCTGGGGATATGGGATGCTGACGTCACCAGCAGCCACTGTCCCTGTGGGACGCCCCCCAACAAAGCCTGCGAGTAAAGTGCATTCTCATAGGTGTTTCGCGACTTTCGCTCCCACAGCACCCGCTCACCCAACCCCTGCTCGACAAACCACTGTTTGAGTTCTGGTGCTGCGACATCACTGCCATAAATCAGTGAACCGCTGCCCCCAGTAAAGATCAACTTGGCATCGGGGTAGCGCGCCGCTAAGGCTGGAAGCGCCATCATACGCTCTGCGGCACTGCTGAACTGCGCCTGCTGCCACTGTGTCGCCAGCGAAGCGCGCTCAGCACCACCGAGTACAATAATCCCCTCAACCTTTTCTGGCAGTTGCACAGGTTTGGCAAAGCGCGCTTCAAGAGGGCGCAGCAGTAAATCCCCAACGGGTAAAAATAGAATAGTGATTAATATAAAGACATTGACGCTCAGGAGGCGCAGCCCCCACTTAGATTTGCAGGCGATTAAAATTGCGCTGATAAGCGTGAGTAAAATAAGGAAGTTATCTGGACTGGCGACAAACCAAAATATTTTAGAGAGGGTGTAGAAAAAGTCCATAGACGCTCTTGTCGTTTCAGGGGAGGAAGCTCACCGTCGCGAGCATTGGGCGCTGCAGTGTGTAGCGCCCTGGCACGTTTATGACAAACGCTCGACCATGTAAGCCTGTACACTGGCCAAATCATTGCCCAGTACATCGAATTGCTCTTCGCGTTCAAAGAGATCCGTCAGGTGCGCAGGCAGCGCTGGCGATTCCAATCCCGCTTTGACAATCGCATCCGGGAACTTCACAGGGTGTGCCGTCGCCAGTGTGATCATAGGTACAGCGCTATCGTGGTTATTCATACGACCGGCCTGAACACCGATTGCACTGTGCGGGTCTAACAGGTAGCCTGTTTCGCGCCACACTTGTGCAATAACGTCACAAGTTTCTTCATCGTCTACTTTTGCACTCTGGAAGAGTTCACGCGCACGCTGCCAAGCCTCTGCATCTAAGCTGATAGATTCAGTTTTAAACTTGCTCATCAACGCATCGACCGCAGCGCCATCACGCCCGTATACATCAAACAGCAGACGCTCGAAATTCGAGGAGACCATGATATCCATAGATGGCGAGAGTGTGTGAACGAGCTCGTTTTTAGATAGATCGTTACCTGAAATCGCGCGGTGCAGTATGTCGTTGCTATTCGTAGCGACCACTAGCTGTGCAATAGGCAAGCCCATCTGTTTGGCGAGATAACCTGCAAAGATATCGCCAAAGTTGCCCGTTGGCACTGAAAAAGACACTTCGCGGTGTGGACCACCCAGCGCCAGAGAGGCCGAAAAATAGTAGACAATCTGGGACATGATACGCGCCCAGTTAATCGAGTTTACCGCTCCAAGCTTACGTCCTCCCAGGAAGGATTGATCGGCAAAGCTCGCCTTAACCATTTCCTGGCAATCGTCAAAGTTACCGCTAAGCGCAATATTGTGCACATTGTCCGCAATGATACTGGTCATCTGTCGGCGCTGTACCTCAGAGACACGGTTGTGTGGGTGCATGATAAAAATATCTACGCACTCACTGTGACGGCAACCCTCTATCGCTGCCGATCCGGTATCACCCGAGGTCGCACCTAAAATCACCAATTTCTCACCGCGCTTTTTCAAGATATGATCCATCAAGCGGCCCAGCAGCTGCAGTGCAAAATCTTTAAATGCAAGCGTTGGCCCGTGGAATAACTCCAACACCCACTCGTTAGTACCAAGCTCTTTTAGCGGCGCGACTGCTGCGTGATCAAAGCCCTGATAAGTATCGTCAATCATTGCCTTGAGGTCGGCGTCTTCAATACAACCTGCGACAAAAGGCGAAATAACTTTAAATGCTAATTCAGCGTAGCTAAGCCCCGCCCAAGAAGCTATCTCTTCACGGCTGAACGTGGGCAGTTCACTGGGAACGTAAAGGCCACCATCGCTAGCAAGCCCCGCCAGCAACACTTCTTCAAAGTTAAGCTCGGCTGCTTTTCCACGCGTAGATATATATTTCATCTGTAGTCTCTCTATTAACCTTGCAAGTGCTCAACGCGAATACGCGTTACATCGCCAACGATATCCTGCAGCGCTTCAATCTGCTGGATTGCCTGATTCATCTTGTGCTCGACTACGCGCTGAGTCAGCAGAATAACAGGTACGAACTGCTCGTCGGACTCCTTCTGCATAATCGCTTCAATGTTGATGTCATTGTCGCCGAGAATTTTAGTGACAGCCGCCAGTACACCAGGTTTTTCAGCAGCTTTCAGACGCAGGTAGTAGCCTGTTTCAGTTTGATCCATTGCCATGATTTCACGGCCAGACAAGCTCTCTGTTTGGTAACCCAAGAAAGGTACGTAATTAGCAGAATCACCACTGATATTACGGGCGATATCAACGATGTCTGCAATTACTGCAGATGCGGTAGCTTCATCGCCGGCGCCAGCGCCATAGTAAAGTGTTTGACCGACAGCATCTGAATCAACGACCACAGCGTTCATAACACCGTTGACGTTTGCCAACAGAGCGCGCTCTGGGATAAGAGTCGGGTGAACACGCAGCTCAATGCCCTGCTCGGTGTCACGCGATATACCTAAGTGTTTGATCCGATAGCCAAGCTCTTGTGCAAAAGCGACATCTTCAGGGGTAACTTTGCTAATTCCTTCAGTGTAGGCTTTGTCAAATTGCAGTGGTACGCCGTAGGCGATAGACGCCAATATTGTCAACTTGTGCGCCGCATCAATACCTTCGACATCAAAAGTGGGATCTGCCTCGGCATAGCCCAAAGCCTGCGCTTCGCTCAATACATCTGGGAAGCTGCGACCCTTTTCCTGCATTTCAGACAAAATAAAGTTGCCGGTACCGTTAATGATGCCAGCTAACCCTTCAACTCGGTTAGCCGCTAACCCTTCGCGCAGCGCCTTGATAATTGGAATGCCGCCAGCGACGGCAGACTCAAATGCTACAGTTACACCTTTGGCTTTGGCAGCAGCGAAAATTTGATTACCGTGTACTGCAATCAATGCTTTGTTTGCTGTTACGACGTGCTTGCCGTTTTCAATTGCTTTAAGCACCAATTCAAGTGCAACTTCATAACCGCCGATTAACTCGACGACGACATCGACATTAGGGTTGGAGGCGACATCGAAAATGTCGCGAGTGATGTTAATTCCGGTGGTGTCGCAGTTTGGGTTGTCGCGGCGCGCGCCAATTTGCTCGATAATAATATCGCAGCCTACTCGACGGGTAATCTCTTGCGCATTGCGTGTTAATACATTGAAAGTACCGCTTCCGACAGTACCCAGACCACATATTCCAACTCTGACCGGTTTCAAAATCATTCCTCGCAGTTTGTCTTTTTAGTGTCGATCACGGCAAACGGACCGACGGGCTCGCTAGTATAGCTAACTTGCTATACACAAACTATCTAAGATATGTATATTTGGATGAGATAAATAAGCGTGTTCAATGCACTGCCAAAGACACTGCATTCAAGGGGGAGGGATAAAGCGGTAAAGCTGCCCGCAGCACGCGACTACGCACCCGGGCACATACAATTACAAAAGGTTTAAATCGAACAGAAGTCTTTCTACGCTAGCAAAGCCCGCCATCAACCGACCATCGGGAGCGAAGACTGTTGGCGTAGCCTGCACGCCCAACTGCTGCCCCAGCACATACTGCTCGGCAACAACATCACTGCACAGCGACTCTTCAACACGCTGCTTTGCTTTAGCGCGGCTCATCGCAGCCTTTTGGTCGCTAGCACACCACACGGACTGCATCTGCTTAGCCACCTCTGATCCCTCACCCGCACGTGGGAACGCGAGGTATTTCACTGTCACGCCATTGGCTTGCAGCTCGGGAATATTCTTGTGTAACTTTTGACAGTAGTAGCAGCTGATATCCGTGAAGACATGAACTACTGCTCGCTCTTCACCCTCTGCTGGGTAGACGATTTTTTCCTCATCTGAGAGCTCGTCCAGCTTGGCGACGACCTTCTTTTGATTCTTCAGCGCCGTCAGATTGACCAGCCCCTCACCGGGCACTAGATTGAACATTTGACCAACCACCAAATACTCTGAGCGCTCATCTGAAAACAAGGTTTCACCTGTACCCAGAGTCACCTCGTACATTCCCGCCCAGGGAGATGCCACCACACTATCGACAACAACGTTTTCATTTATCTCTTTTATCTTCGCCGCTATATTCTCCTCGACAGAAGCCGCATTGAGATTGAGCGATAGCAGAGCCGCACACACTGCGGCGATTCCAAACTTAACCATATGTAATCCTTCTAGATTTTTGTAACTTGATCACTTTTAACAAGGCGAGTTCCACAAACTCTGATTTTTTCTTTTGCGCCCTCAGCCACGTGGATGATGCTCGCGGTGTAAACTCTGAAGTCGATGCTGCGCCACGTGGGTGTAGATTTGCGTGGTCGACAAATCACTGTGCCCTAACAGCAATTGTACAACGCGCAAATCCGCGCCGTGATTAAGCAGGTGCGTGGCAAACGCATGGCGCAAAACGTGAGGAGAGAGCGGCTTACTGAGGGATATCTGTGCGGCATAGGCTTTCACTCTGTGCCAGAATGTCTGGCGTGTCATCTCACGCCCCCGATTACTGGGAAATAGAATATCGTCTGCGACACTGATTAACTGCGCACGCCCCTGCACCAAAAAGCGCTCTATCCACAAAAGCGCCTCTTCACCGACAGGCACTAGACGTTCTTTATCACCTTTGCCCGTCACACGAATAACACCGACTGTGCGATTAAGTTGCCCTAAGCGCAGCGTGACCAGCTCACTGACCCGCATCCCGCTTGCGTACAGTAACTCTAACATCGCCCGATCGCGCAGGCCGATTGCACTGCCAGTGTCGGGCGCTGCTAACAACTGCTCTACATCCTGCTCACTCAGCGTTTTTGGCAATACAGTTGCACGCTTAGGGCTGCGTAAATCACGACACGGATTAGCTTCAATCTGCTGCTCGCGCAACAAGTAATTGTAAAAGCCTTTAAGGCAGGAGATAAGTCGGCTGCTGGAGGAGGCTTTATAGCCCTGCTCTACGCGCCAGATCAAGTACTGCTGCAACGTTGCAGCACTCACATCAACCAAACCGTAGCCGTGCCCATTCAACCAGTTGGCAAAAATTAACAGATCGCGACGATAGCTGGCGCGTGAATTTTCGCTCAGCCCCCGTTCGAGCCACAGAAAGTCGACATAGTTTTCGACATGCTGGCAATCAATAGGTGCAGGTAGGCGCTCAGTGCAGCGCGCATCTATCCCACTCACCTGAAAGACTTAATACTGGCAATATCTGAAACATTGACCGGATAAACCACAAAACCTTGCTCAACACGACGGCGGACGACGATACTTTGTGCCCTCACCTCGAGCAACTGACCGTCCATTTCCTTGCCAACTTTGGTGCGCAGTTTCACCATCACCCCGGAAAACTGACCGAGACGCTCTAGTGGGATTTCTTTAAAGCTTGGCTTAACCGGCTTTGGCTTAGGCGCCATCACCTGCTGCTTGATTGCCTCAAGTGATGCCGCTTGCGCATCCGCACTCTGCCCAGCGTCTATATTAAAATCGTAAACCAGTGGGAAGTAACGCGCCGAAACACGCTTGTGGTTGACCGCAAGTGCCAGACCACGTGAAGAGAGATAATCATAATCCGCTTGCAGTAAATTACTTAACAGTAAATTCTGCTTTGGCTCTAAGCTGAGCGCGACATTTACACCGGGATTAAAAAACGCCAACACACTCTGACTCAGCACATTAGCATCAGAAATGGCCTCGTCCAATACATTGACTATCATGTGGGCATCAAAAAACTTCTGATAGTCCTTAGCGGGGATGTTCTCTTCTTTCGCACAGTACTTGATGCGCTTATTGTTAAAACCCAAATCAGAAATTTCAAATAGAGCGCTGCGTACTTTTGTTTGCGCCAACACATTTTTTTCAAACAGATCAGCTAATTGCGGGTTTTCAATAACCAATTTAAACCCGATTTTCGCAAGCCCCAACGACTTCAGTGACAGCTGCGTACTCAGCTGGCGACCATCGGGTGTGCCATTCATAGCCAAATCGGCATTGAGCGTGAAATTAGTGTAATTAAGCTTTTTCAGCAACTGCGCCGCAGAGAGATCATCTCCACAGGCCTGCCCCCATAGCGACTTATCACTTGTATCGC
>JBMZCU010000088.1:0-10472 GCA_049613705.1 Pseudomonadales bacterium
TTGCCAAAGTGGCGGAGTGCGGCGGGATCTCAGCCGCCGCTAGAGTGCTGGGGATGCCGAAATCTAAGGTGAGTAGACGCTTGGCCCAACTGGAGGAGCAGCTTGAGGTGCGTCTGCTCGAGCGAACAACGCGCGCGGTGAGTGTGACTGAAGCCGGGCGGCGCTTTGCTGTGCACTGCCAGCGTGTGGCAGAGGAGGCAGCGAGTGCACAAGAGAGTGTTAGTGAGGCATTTGATGTGCCCCGCGGAGTGCTACGTATCAGTGCCTCTGTGGCCATCGGGCAGTACCTGCTCGCGCCGCATTTGGCCGAGTTTAGGCGGTGTTTCCCGCAGATTGAGCTGGATATTGAACTCAATAATCGCCGGGTGGATTTAATTGCCGAAAACTTCGACCTCGTCGTTAGAGTAGGGGAGCTACAAGATTCGAGCTTGATCAGTCGCTGTTTTGCCACCGCGCGAGCGGGCCTCTATGCGGCGCCGAGTTATTTAGCCGCCAGAGGTGAGCCCCGGCATCTAGAGGCGCTCGCAGAGCACGATTTACTGCTGATGTCCGCAGCGACAAATCCAGAGCACTGGCGCTTTGAGCAGCACGCTGGCAAGGCGCAATCGCTGAGCGTCTCACCAGTGCTGCGGATCAATGATTTTACCTCGCTGCGCACTCTCGTTGCGGACGGTGCAGGTATTGCGCAGTTCCCAACTTACCTTGTGGCTGATCTGTGTGACCAGGGAGTGCTGCAACAAGTGTTGCCACAGTGGTGCAGCGAGTGCGTGAATTATTATGTGCTGTATCCAAGTCGGCGCGGCTTAACCCGTAAAGCGAGTGCCTGGATAGACTTTTTCACCCACAAACTGGCGCAGGCAATACCGCATTTGGCCTAGAGCCCACAACACTTTCGTGTTGTGTGAAAGCGGCTATCCCTGATTCATTTTTTCCGACAACCCTTTTAAATGGTCGCTGTGTGCTGCCATTTGATCGGCGGACTCTACACTGTGGACAGCTTTCTCAGAGATGGACTGAAGATGTGTATTGATATCGCCGATGGTCGTAGATTGATCGTCAACAGCGCTTGCGATCTCTTGATTGAGGCTGTTGATGTTGGCCATTTCATCGTTGATGCTGTCGAGTTGCTGCTGGGTGTTGCGCGCGTTATCTACCGTCAGTGTGGCTTGCTCAGCGCCGCGTGACATCACTTGGCTGGCCGTGCGGGCATCACCTTGGAGTGCCTGGATCAGTTGATTGATCTCTGCGGTGGCCTGTTGAGTACGCTGTGCCAGGGAGCGTACTTCATCGGAGACGACGGCAAAGCCGCGGCCCTGTTCACCGGCGCGGGCCGCCTCTATTGCGGCGTTTAACGCCAGCAGGTTGGTTTGTTCGGCAATGCCATCGATCGTGCTGATGATAGAGCCGATGCTGTCACTGCGCTGATCTAGTGATGTGACAACCTCACCTGCCTGTTGAACTTCGCGGGCCAGAGCGTGAATGGTCTCCAGTGTCAGATCCATCGCCTGTTTGCCTGTGTTTACTTGCTCCATGACTTGCGCGCTCGTCGCAGACGTGGAATCGGCGCGCTCAGAGACTAAGTGTCCGGCCTGTTGCAGGTGCGTTAATGAATCGAGTACAGAGGAAATATTATGCTGTTGTAAGCTGGCTGCCTGTTGCTGCTGCCCCGCCATGTTCGCAGTCTCCTGCGCAGCGTGGTGTACTTGCTGTGAGTTGCTGGTGAGATTGTCTACAAGCCCCTTGGCCACCGCGAGCAGGTGATTGAAACTGCCGCTGATGGCATTGATTTCATATTTACCGACGATGGGGAACTGGGTATTTGCCTTGCCCTGCGCTAATTGCACTGACGCTGCTTGGGTGTGGTCATTGAGTTGCTTGAGTGGTTTGATGACTCGGCGTCGCATCAGCCAGGTGACTGCCAGAAGTGTTGTTGCCAGGGCGACAATCAGCGATGAGCAAATCCATACAGTGTTTATTATGCGCTGGGCGTTTAGCTCAGACAGTGGCACTGTCACAGAGAGTCCGCCGAGTAGAGTGGAGCTGTCAGTTGAGACACCGTGGCAATTAGCGCAACCAGGGTGCATATCGCTTTTTAGGGGAACGCCGATTTGATAGCGCTGTGCATCCCACTGGGTAATAGGGCCTTGGCCTTTGGTAAAAGCTGTTAGCGTCTCGGTTTCAAAACCACGCTGAGCGGCGGTGGCCTCTCCACCAAAACCGTTTAAACCGACAATGCCCGCATTGGTGTAAAGGCGGACGCGGCTTTGCTTGTCGCCAAAGTCATTGGTCACTGCTTGGTCTACAGCAGTGATAGTGCGCATCCAATCTGCGTGAATTTTGGCTTTGTCGGCAGGGTTGTCAGCCGTGGTGAACTGATCGTTAAATTTGATGGTTGAGACCATAAACATTTGCGCTGTTCTGGCGATAAGTTCCTGAGCTTTGCTTTGCACGCCCTGTTGCATTCTCGCCTGCATGATGGAGTTAACCGTGAGGCAGGCGACAACTGTCGCCAGGGTGCCGATTGCGGCGAGGCTTAGATTTAACTGACTACCAAGGCTTTTAAATGTCACTGCTATCTTCCTTAATATATTCGTTGACGCTTTAGCGGAAGGCGATCTTCCCAGATTGCATCCTTAACCTGAACGTAAATTATACGGGCGTGAAATAAAGATAGGATAAAATTGATCAAAATCAAATAATGGTGACTTTGTTTTAAGCTCCGCATCCTGGAAGGTGTAAACCAGCCATAGCTGGGGCAACCTTCCAGAGAATTGGCAGAGCTAAATGCTAGCTGCCCGCGCAGGTAGCGGATACAAATGTAGTTACCTTTAAAGCCCACGTGCTGAGGAGACACAGGATGACAAGTAACCCCAAAGGCAAGGAAATGCTTGGGCTGGCGATCGAGATAGCCGTCGATGCTCATCGCCATCAAGTGGATAAGGGAGGGCTTCCCTATATTTTGCACCCATTGCACTTGATGAATCAGTTGTTGTTCGATGTTGAGCTGGCAATCATTGCAGTGCTGCACGATGTCGTAGAGGACTCTAGCTGGAGCATTGATATGCTGATAGAGCAGGGCTTCAGCCATCGGGTGATCACCGCACTGGCTTTACTGACACATCACCCAGATGATGACTATGATTGCTACATCGATAAAATTGCGACTAACTTGGACGCTATTTTAGTTAAGCGTAAAGACCTTGAGCACAACACAGACATCACTCGTCTAAAAGGTTTACGGCCTAAAGATTTAGAGCGCATGGCGAAATATCACCGCGCCTTTATTCGCTTAGGTGAAGCCAAGCATACGCAGCTAGAGCAGAGGCTGTAAGTGTATTTGGCACAGCGTCGCCACGCGGGTCGAGCAATTCTTATTTGAGAGGCGCGCTAGGCTATCGCAGGTCAGGGTATTTCAGCCTAGCTGAGTTTGGTGCATGAGCTGGCAGCTTTTGAGCCGTAGGAGGTGCATCGCCTTGATGCCATTGAAACGATGTACTTTGAGGCTGCGTACAATGGCTGGATGACGTGAAGCGCTTGGAGCCAAAGCAGGCTACCTGCGCCGGTACTGGCCTTAGGCTCACTGCGCAGCGCCAAGGCCTTGGAAGAGCGTTGTTGAAGTGCTTAGTCTTCGCTTAGCAGCGTATCTAATTCAGCGTCGATAAAATTCAGTAGTTCACTGCGGTGTTGCATTTCTTCAGCGGCAATTGTCGCTGCAAACTCTTGCGCTAAATCGGGGTGCTCAGCGTTATCAGTCGCTGCTTCTTGGGTGTGTGCCAACTCTTGAGGTGACAGAATATTTGAGTGCAACAAGGCCGTGATCTCCACACTTTAATATAGGAAAAATACTTAAGTTGCACTGAGTGTAGCTAGGAAATTTTCCTATGCAAATTTTTTCTTCACTTTTTTGTTTGTTTTTTGTGCAGTCTGACTCTCAGCATTTTAGTGTTTGCTTAAGGCACCTTTTCGAGCTCTTGTAGTTTGTAGTTAAGCTCTTGCGTTTGCTCGTTAAACAACGTCTGGGCATCACTCAGCCCTTGATTGTAAAAGTGGTGACCTAGCTGTGAAGCCATGAACTCGATAAGGAATTGAGCTTCGAATCCTCCGATGTTGTGATCGAGTTCTCGTTCAAAATACTTTTTTACTTCATCGACTAGAGGGTCCATGTGCTGTCTATCAAGTTTCATCTGATGTCCTTTAATGTGGGCGGCGCTTGGTGAATATTTTCAAAAGGCGCTGGAATGTGGGGCACGCTAAATGGCTGCTAGCCGAACATTGCGCCGCGTGGCGTAAACCGTCGCGCATCTGGCTGAGGGATTTAATTTGGCGATCGAGTTGGTCGGCTTTAGTGCTGAGCATTTGACGGTCGACATCGCTGTAGTGATCGCCCAACAAAGGCTTTATTTCCTGAAGTTTAAAGCCTGCGCTGCGCGCCAAATTAATCATCGCCAGTTGCTGTATGACGGTGTTTGCATAAAGCCTGCGCAGCCCTTTACGGCCATTGGGCTTTATCAAACCAAGCTGCTCGTAGTAGCGCAGTGTAGAAGGGGCTAGGCCAGTGTGTTTTGCCACCGCACCGATATCCATGAACTTTCTCCTTTTGACTCTTGACTTAAAGTAGACTTCAAGTTGTATCTTAGGCGAACTACTAGAGCAAGGAGAAAATCAATGGATGCACAATTTTGGCACGAGCGCTGGCAGACAAATCGCATCGCTTTTCACGAAAATAAAGGTAACAGTGCACTCAAGCGCTATTTCGAGCAGTTAGGGTTAGCGGCTGGGGCCTGTATATTTGTGCCGCTGTGTGGCAAAAGTTGCGATATAGACTGGCTACTCGCACAAAGGTATCGGGTAGTGGGGGTTGAGCTTAGTGAGTTGGCTGTGGAGGCCGTTTTTGAGCGATTAGAAATGACGCCTGAGTGCATTGAGTTGAACGGATACAGGCGTTACAGCTGTGGCTCGTTGACTATTTACTGTGCAGATGTTTTTTCATTGCAGCGAGCTGAACTCGGGGTAATTGATGCGGTCTATGACAGAGCTGCACTGGTTGCTCTGCCTGAGACGATGCGAGTGCGCTATGCAGCGCATGTTATTGCGCTCAGTGCACAGGCGCCACAGCTACTGCTCAGCTTTGAGTACGATCAGGCTCAGCTAGAGGGGCCGCCGTTCAGTCTCAGCAGTTCAGATATTGAAGCTTACTACGCGCAGTGTTATCGACTTGAAATACTTGCCCAAGGAGCAATAGAGGGTGGGTTAAAAGGAAAAGTGGATGCACTGGAAACACTATGGCATTTGCGGCCTAACGAATAACAGACACTGACGTGCGTATTTTGCGCGACAGCGTTAACGATGCTCGCTTTTTGAGGGGATCTTGCTAGAATTGCCGCTTTTTATAATTGGATGAAGAATTTACCATGTTAGATGAAGCTCTGTTAAAACTTGAGCAAGTAATAGATCAATTAATCGATAAAAACCAAGTCCTCGGAGAGCAGCTCGAACAGCTGACCGCTGAGCGCAATCAATTGAGCCAAAAGTTGCAGCACTTGGAAGAGGATAATGAAAACTTGCAGCTAGAAGGCATTGAGCAAGAAGACAAACAGCAGCAAACACTGGTACGCATTCAATCTATGTTAGAGCGTGTGCAGGCCTCCAGTGTGGTACACAACGCAGATACCTCATCTCACAGCGAGCATTAATCGCCCAGGGCGCCGCGCTGTGGCGCTCCTTCCCCCAAGGCTCATCCCTCAGAAGCCTCATCTCTCAGTCGTTTTACGCAGCCCCAAACGCATTCGTCCATATTTACGGGTAGATGCTGTACACTTTTTCATTTTTGTTTCACAGGTGTGTTGAACAATGGAGAGATTAGCGAAGACACTGGCTGGTAATTATCGCGAGCAGGGATACGCCATTTTGCCAGGGTTTCTTAGTACACCGCAGGTTGAAGCGTTGCGTGAAAGTATTGCACCGATTCATCAGCAGTGGCGCAAGTGCAACCAGAGCGCGCTTGCCGGTGGTGCGCTAAACATGCATTCACTGACGCATCCGCAGTATTTTTCTACGTGTGACAATACGCGTTTACAGTTGTTTGAGCTGCTGCTGCCTAAGGCGTTAACCGAGATCTGTGATCACGCATTTAACGCAGCTTTTTACTTTCACAACAGCCAGTTATTTTTTAACCCCAGTGACGAGCGGCAAATACCTTACTGGCATCGGGATTTGCAGTTCAGCCAAGTGAGTGAACAACAGCAGATACAAGCTCAAGCCGATATGTTGAGTTTGCATATACGCATTGCACTGATCGAAGAGACGGGAATTGCTCTAATTCCGGGGACACACCGGCGCTGGGATACACGAGAGGAGCGGGCAGCACGCTATGGCGATCACAGCGTTAACTGCCCGGTGCTGCCCGGGGAGCAGCTTATTACGTTACAAGCCGGTGATGTTTTACTGTTCGATGCGCAGATGATCCATCGCGGTCACTACAGCGCGCAGCATCAGCGCTTGGCTTTAGATCTATGTGTTGGCACCAAACATGCGCTGACAGCAGGTTTCTTAGATAAAACCGTACTGCCCAGTACTGATGAACTTTCTTTACTCGCTAACCCCCGTTGGTATCAACGGGCCTTAGCGGTTTGAGGTTGCTGCTTTTATAGCGGGCACATGCTATGTTTATCAATAAGTTGCGATATAACATTAGTGGTAAGTAAAGGAGAGGTTATGGACTATCGAGCGGTTAAAGGTGTTCTCGTTGCGCTCAGTTTGAGTGTCACCCAGCTCTTTGCCAACCACGTTGAGCTTCACTACTTAGAGACACCGGCCAGCGAAGTGGCGATTGAGGTGACTAAGGATCCGGCCGTTGTGGATTTGGTTGCTTTGCTAAATGAAAACTTTCGTTTATTACATGCAGTGAAGATCCGCTTCGGCGCTGACGATGGGCCGTTGTTTGATCCACAAGAGCAGCATATTGATATCCCCTACACCTTTATCGATGAAGTTGTAGCGCGCTTTGAGCAAGACAACTATTACAAGAGTGGGGTCAGCACGCAGCAGGCGACCACGGATGCACTGATGCACACCATTGTGCATGAATTCGGCCATGTCTTGGTGGCAATGTACCAATTGCCGGTTCTCGGACGTGAAGAGGATGCCGTCGATTCACTCGCCACGATGTTGTTACTTGAAAGCTTTGCTGAAGGCGCAGAGATTGCAATCAGTGCTGCAGACTTGTTTGCCCTTGAAGGGGAGTCTCTCGAGCAGTTTGAAGACCAAGATTTCTGGTCAGAGCACAGCTTAGATGAGCAGCGCTTTTTTACCACGCTATGTCATGTTTACGCCAGTTCACCCGAACGCTACTGGGATCTGCTGACAGAGCTGGGAGTACCGCAAGAACGCCGAGAGCAGTGTATCGAAGAGTACGTTCAGGTCCGTGAGAGCTGGCAGATACTGTTATCACCCTATTTGATCGGCGGCGTGCTGAGCTACTAATAAGGCTACAACGTTCAATCTATCCAGAGCACTAAATCAGTGTCTCCCCAGTTGTGGCCGAGTTGCTGCAGAGCAGTGCTCAGCTGGCCGCGGTGGTGCGTCTGGTGATTGAAAAAGTGCAATAGTAGTAGCGAGAAAGGTTTGCTCAAGCTCTCGCCTTTGGTATTGCTATATGCACAGTTAGCGGCGAAATCATCTTCATTTAGGTGCAGCATATACGTTTGTATCGCGTGGTCTAGCCGTATTCTCGTCTTGTGGAGTAGATCGTAGTCTTCAAAGAGGATTTGATCTAAGCGCTCAATCTGGCCGATGCGATCGAGTTGCTGTTGCAGCTGCGGGTCTGGATACTGCGCGCAGAAGCGCCTCAGCCACAGCGTATCGCCGAGCAAGATGTGGTTGAGTGTGGCGTGAATGGAGCCGAAAAATAATCCCAGCTCTTCGCGGCGCTGCTCATCGCTCAACTGCGCGCAGCACTGGTAGAGCGCTTCATTCTGTGCGCGGTTGTAGTTGGCTAGGGTGGTAAATTGGCGCTGTAGCGACATCTGCTTCTCCAAACCGGGGGCAATGGCATCAAAGCCTTTGATTCTAGCGATAAGCCACTGATTTGTCCGTTGCTTTTTAGGGATAGAGTTCACCGACCCTTTGTGTTCTAATCCGCCCTATGTTTAAACCATTCTCTCTCTACGTAGGCCTGCGCTATACCGCCGCCAAGCGTAACAATCACTTTATTTCATTCATCTCCCTGGTGTCTATGCTCGGGCTCATGCTGGGTGTCGCTGCACTTATTGTGGTGCTCTCTGTCATGAACGGCTTTGACCGCGAACTGCGCTCGCGCATTTTAGGTATGGTACCGCACGCGACTATCACGGGATACGACAAACCCATCGCCGACTGGTCCGCTGAGGCGGTCAAGGTTGAGCAGGATCCGCGGGTGATCGCCAGCGCGCCTTTTATCAAGGCCGAAGGAATGTTAACCAGTAACGGGCGGGTAAAACCTGCGCTGGTACAGGGAATCGATCCGGCGCAGGAGCAGCGCGTGTCTATTGTTGCCAAACACATTGCCAGCGGTAGCTGGGATGCACTGCGCGAGGGCACGTTTACGATCGTTTTAGGCGATATCTTGGCGCGCTCGCTCGGGGTGAGTGTCGGCGATAAAGTTACTCTAGTGTTGCCCGAAGCGTCGGTGAGTATTGCAGGGGTTACTCCTCGATTAAAGCGTTTTACTGTGGCGGGCACTTTCTCTGTCGGGGCGGAGTTGGATAGTACGCTAGCCTATATTCACCTCAAAGATGCGGCGCGTATCAAGCGCTTGCAAGGCGTGGATGGACTGCGTTTAAGTTTTGAAGATCTATTTGATGCACCCAGCGCGGTACGAGGCATTGCCCAGCAGCTCAACGGTTACTTTCAGATCTCTGACTGGACGCGCACTCAAGGCAACCTTTTCCAAGCGATCCAGATGGAAAAACGCATGGTTGGCCTGCTGCTGTTTTTGATCGTGTTTGTGGCGGCGTTTAACATTGTATCCACCTTAGTGATGGTGGTTACCGACAAAAAATCTGACATTGCGATTTTGCGTACACTCGGGGCGACTCAAGGGACTATCATGCGTATTTTCATGGTGCAGGGCGCGGTGATTGGCTTCTTAGGCACTGCACTTGGCACTGTGCTGGGGGTGGTGTTAGCACTGACTGTGAGTGATGTTATTGCCTTTGTCGAGCGGGTATTGGGTATTCAATTTTTGAGTGCCGACGTCTACTTTATCAGTGATTTGCCCTCTCAACTGAAGTGGGACGATGTCTTTGTCATTACGGGTGTGGCGCTGCTGATTAGCTTTGTTGCGACGCTCTATCCTGCCTATAAAGCTTCCAAGACTCAGCCTGCGGAGGCGTTACGTTATGAGTGATATTTTGGTTTGTGAGCAAGTCTCGCGACACTTTAACGAAGCGGGTGAAAAACTGCAGGTGCTGCGTGATATTAGTTTCAAGATTGCGCGTGCAGAACGCGTCGCGATCGTTGGCTCATCAGGCTCGGGTAAAACGACACTACTCAATACACTGGGTGGTCTAGAGGCTCCAAACACAGGTAATGTGATTATAGGTGGGGAGTCTCTCTATGCGGTAAACGAGCGCAAGCGCACCGCGATTCGCAACCGCCAGCTCGGTTTTGTGTATCAATTTCATCATCTGCTGCCTGAGTTTGATGCGCTGGAAAATGTCGCTATGCCTTTGCTGCTTGCCGGTGAGGGTAAAAAACAGGTTACTGAAAAATGTACGGCACTGCTGGGCGCTGTAGGTTTAGCCGCAAGGTTAGGTCATAAGCCCGCACAGCTCAGTGGTGGCGAGCGCCAGCGCGTGGCGATTGCCAGAGCACTAGTGACGCAACCTGCCTGTGTATTGATGGATGAGCCCACGGGCAACCTAGACAGCCAGACGGCCTCTGAAATCCAGCAATTGATGGATCAGCTCAATCAGGAATTTGCCACATCCTTTGTCGTTGTGACACACGATGAGCGTCTAGCGGCGCGCATGGATAGAGTGCTGACCTTAAAAGATGGTGTGATGACGGACTCCAGCGTCGCGTAGTCGCTTTATATGGCCAGCGCAGGTGCCGAGCTTTCTAAGCCTGTTACTTGCGCTTGCGGCGACGCCAGCTCGCTCTCACTTGAAAAATCCAAATGGCGTTGATGGCTAAGTAACTTAAAATGCCAAAAATGACGCCGCACACCAAAGAGCCCGTCAGCAGTGGCCACCAAATAGAGGCTAGCTCGTGGGTAATGTACTCGTAGCTAAAGCTCATGGGGACGCTGCTGTCGCTGTGCCCCAATACCATGACGCCAACCTTGTAGCTAAAGTAAAAAATCGGTGGCATCGTCAGTGGGTTAGTGATCCACACCAGACCAACAGCTATCGGCAGGTTACAACCTATTAAGATTGCAAAAAAAGCGGCAACTGCCATTTGCATAGGGATAGGGAGAAACGCACAAAAAATAC
>JBMZCU010000089.1:0-10437 GCA_049613705.1 Pseudomonadales bacterium
GGAAAAGTTCGGTTATGGAGAGCGCATTAAGCGCAGTGCGCTCACGATAGGGGTTGAGTACTACTATTTGGCGCTGAGCAAAAAGAGCGCGTTAACGCTGCCCTTACAGCAGCTGGATGCGCAGATCGCAACCCTGCGCGCCCGCGGTGTGATAGGGCGCTTGCAGCGCTGTTTTAGCCGCTACTATTTAACGGCCAATCAGGAGGCCGCCTGCGATGGCCAATTCTAACGTACACCCTTGGTACTCACTGACTGCGTACGCGCGCGAGAAGCCGCTGAGCTATCGCATGATGCGCTACATTTTCTGTTGCAGCGTGCTCTTTATTATTTTGTCGACCGCGGTGCAGGTGCGCCTGGCGCATCAGCGCGAGATGGCGGTACTAGCGCAGCGCCTCACCCAAATTGGCGAGAGCTATGTAGTATCGCTTACCCAGAGCATGTGGGATGTGGATCAGGCGCAAATAGATTTGCAGCTCAAGGGGATCTCGGCGCTCCCGGATATCGCCGCGGTGCAGCTGCGCGATTACACGCTGCAAAAGACGACCCAGATCGCCAGTGAGCGCGCTGTGACGGCGCAAGACCTCTATCGAGATTACCCGCTGATCAAACCCTTGCCCGACGGGCGAACAAGGGATATCGGAAAGTTGACTGTCGTCGTCGATTTACCGGCCTTACAGCAGCGGCTCTGGCAGAGCGGTGTTCGCAGCTTGTTCAATCAAAGTTTGCTGATGCTGCTGATCATGGCTGCGATCGCGGTGATTCTGCAGCGCCAAATTACCCGACACCTCGAGGCGATGGCCAAGTTCAGCCGTGAAATCGGTCGCGGCAAGTTGAGTGAACCCCTGACATTGAGCCGGCGTCAGCCACTGCAGGTGGATGAATTAGATCAATTGCAGCTGGCGCTCAATGAGATGCGCCAATCAATCAAGGCCGATCAAGCTGCGCGCGATCAGACAGAGCAAGCGCTGCGCTACAACCGCGATCAACTGCAGCAGATGGTTGACAGCCGCACCCAGCGTCTGCGCGATGCCAAAGAGGCTGCAGAGCAGGCAAACAGTGCTAAGTCACAGTTCTTAGCGACGATGAGCCACGAAGTGCGCACACCGATGAACGGAATGTTGGGGATGATCCAGTTACTCAACAAGAGCGCGCTTGGCGATACTCAGCGCCGTCAAGTCGAGGTCTTGCAAGAGGCGACCCAGGCACTGTTGGGGACGTTTAATAGCGTATTGCATTACGCGCAGTTAGAGCAGGGCGTGCATCAGGACAGCGATGTGGCGTTTTCGCTCTCGGCGCTATTGGAAAGTGTGGTGGATCTAATGCAGTACAGCGCGCGGGAAAAAGGCTTGGCCATCGTGCTGCACCACGATGACATGCCACTGTACTGCGACAAAGCCGCAAGCATTCGCCAAATTGTGACGAACCTCATTGCTAATGCGATCAAGTTTAGCAGCCGCGGCACGATACAGGTCGATGTGCTGCGCCAAGTGCTAGAGGGAGAGTCCGAGCGCATAGTGATCGATGTGCGCGATCACGGTATCGGTATTGCACCGCAGCAGCAGGCACACATTTTTGAGCGTTTTGTGCAGGCCGATGACAGTATTACTCGCCGTTTTGGCGGCACTGGGTTGGGGTTGTCGATTAGCCGCCAATTGGCAGAGTCTATCGGGGGTGAGTTAAGTGTGGCCAGTGAACCTGGGCGCGGCAGTACTTTTACCCTGCGCCTGCCCCTTAAGCGAGCCTCACACCGGCAGTTGCCAGAGGTAGCTGTGCCCCCTGTGCTAAATGCACTGTCTATCTTGTTGGTTGAGGATGAGCCGATCAACCGGCAAGTGATGCAAGCACTGTTGAGTGCACACCAGGTGAGCATCGCAGTGGATGCGCGCAGCGCACTAGAGCACACCCGGCGCGCGCGGTTCGATATCATCTTGCTAGATATGCACTTGCCGGGGATGAGTGGGCTGACGCTTTGGCAGCAAATTAAAGACATGCCAGAGGGCTACAACGGAATGACCCCGGTTATTGCTGTGACGGCAAGTGTCGCCGCTGCCGATCGCGCGCGCTACGACCAAGCCGGTATAGGGGCTGTGGTCGCTAAACCGGTTGTGGAGTACGACCTGTTGAGCAAGATCGCTGCCCTGGCAGCACCGTGTGAGCACATAGCTGAGAACCTAGTTGAGGACATAGCTGAGGACATAGTTGAGGACATAGCTGAGCAAATAGTTGAGCACGAATTTGAGTATATAGTTGAGCGCGACGTACCCGCGCCAGAACTGGCCGTTTTGGATCATCAGCAGTTAGCGCAACACATACAAGCGCTGGGCAGCGAGAAAGTGCGTGGATTGATGCGCAGCTTTTGCCACGCCAGCGCCGCGGATTGGCAAGAGCTACAAGAAGCGATTACAGGCGGACAGCCCTCGCAGATTGAACACCTCAGTCACAAATTGGCAGGTGCTTGTGAGGCGCTGTGTTTTGTCGCGGCCGCGCAACTGCTGCGCCAGTTAGAGCGATCTGCCACGCTGGGGGATTTCACTTGCTCAGCCGCGCTAAACGCGGTGATGGCGCAGACGTTTGCTCGCGCTTTACAGCAGGCTGAGGCAAGCTAACGCCGCGGATCTAGCTGGCGTGTTACAAGCTGTTTACATCTGCTTACAATTTGCTACAGCCTGTTTATTCTGGGTTTACAACGCTTCTTTAGTATCGAGTTTCCAATAAAACAAGACAGATATAGGAAACTCAATGACTAGTCAGACTAATCTAAAACCCAGTTTGGGCATGGCGCTGTTGCCCATCGTCCTAACTCTTGTGGTGCTGGGCATACAGCTCTTCTACTTTGACGACTTTACTCCGCACGTACCCCTGGCCATTGGCCTGGCGATTACCGCGGTGCTCGCCTGGATGCGCGGCTTTACCTGGGATGATATCGAAGGCGGTGTGATGCAGGTGGTGCGCGTCGGTTTGCCATCTATCGCAATTTTGATGACCGTGGGCATGATCGTTGGGGTGTGGATTGCCAGCGGCACAGTCCCAGTGCTCATCTACTACGGCCTCAAGCTCATCTCGCCCGAGCTATTCCTCGGTGCCGCGATGTTGTTGTGCGCCGTGGTTTCTGTCTCTCTGGGTACTTCATGGGGAACTGTCGGCACTGTTGGTTTGGCGCTGATGGGTATCGGCGCCGGTTTTGACATTCCGATGTACTGGACCGCAGGAGCGGTTGTCTCGGGAGCCTTTTTTGGCGATAAAATCTCGCCGCTGTCGGATACCACCAATTTGGCACCGGCGGTGACGGGGGTTAATCTGTTCGACCATATTCGCAACATGATGCCGACCACAGTGCCGGCAATGCTAGCTGCCTTTGTGATCTATCTGTTCGTCGGTTTCAACATGATTGGCAGTGCAGAGGTAAACTTCTCTAAGATCGAAGCTATCACTCAAGGCTTGGAGCAAAACTTTGAGCTCTCTTGGATGCTGTTGCTGCCGCCCTTACTGGTCATTGTATTGGCACTGAAAAAGATGCCTGCACTGCCATCGCTTTTTGCGGGGGTGATTGTCGGTACTTTACTGGCCATTTTTGTGCAGGGGGCCACGCTGCATCAGGTCTTTGGTTTCATGCAATCGGGCTACAGTATCGATACAGGGGTCAGCGAAATCGACAGCCTGCTCAATCGCGGTGGCATCCAATCGATGACGTGGGTGATTACCTTAGTGATGATCGCCTTAGGGTTTGGCGGCGCATTAGAGCGTACGGGTTGCTTGAGCACGATTATCGAGGCGATCATGCGCCGGGTGAACAGCTTCTTTGGCTTGCAGGCGGCAGCGACATCTTCGGCGGTAGCGACAAATTTAGTGGCGGGCGACCCCTACTTATCAATCGCACTGCCAGGGCGCATGTTTTCGCCCGCTTATGTCAAACAGGGCTACTCTAAGCTGAACTTATCGCGCGCGGTGGAAGAGGGCGGCACGCTGATTTCTCCTCTAATCCCCTGGAATGCCGGTGGCGCTTTTGTGATCACGGCGCTTGGGCTGGGTATTGGCGATGGCAACATGGAGAACTTGCTCTATATTCCGCTGGCCTTTGCCTGCTGGCTGTCTCCTGTGATCGGCTTGTGTTATGCGGCCACAGGGCTGTTTTCACCCAAACTAGAGCAAGGTGAAGCACAGCCTGCTGCACAGCGCGAGGAAAGTGGCGCCGTGGGTACATCGGCCAAGGTTTAAGACACATTACTTTCTGCTGTTTCATGCGCCTAAGGGCGCATGTTTTTTAGCATGCTTTAAGGTTTACTGACGTGGTTTAACCCGTAGCGCACCGCTGGGTTTACAGCGCGTCTTTATTCTCAAAGTGTGCCGGTGACGCTTGAACTTCACGTGTGGCCTCTCTCCTTGGTTGGCGTAATTGCGTTAGTGCTTTTCACAGTGTAAAGTGCGCCGCACTACCTTTAAGACGTTTCGTTTCACGCACTTTCTCACCGCATAGCCCTGAGTTACTATCCCGTACTGGCGCTATATAATGAGCGTGCGCATGACTGCGTACCTAAACGCGTCACGTCTAATCACTTTGCAGCTAACAGCGGACAACTCTCATGGAAATTACCGTCAATTTTTTAGACAACCTACGGCTTGAGGCCAAGTTTGATGATTTTACCGTCATCGCCGACCAGCCTATTCGCTACAAAGGCGACGGTTCAGCCCCGGGGCCTTTCGATTACTTTTTAGCATCCTCAGCGATGTGTGCTGCCTATTTCGTCAAGGTCTATTGCCTGTCAAGAGACATCCCAACTGAGGATATCAGGCTTTCGCAGAACAACATTGTAGACCCTGAAAATCGCTACAATCAGATCTTCCAGATTCAAGTCGAGCTGCCGGCGAGCATCAGTGATCGCGATCGCGAGGGTATTTTACGCTCGATCGATCGCTGTACGGTCAAAAAAGTGGTGCAGACCGGGCCCGAGTTTAAGATTGAACACGTTGAGAGCCTGGGCCAGGACAATTCGCTGATCAGCATGGCAGCCCCCGAGGAAGGGGTGAGTACTGAAATCCTCGGCAAAGACCTGCCCCTGGAGCAGACTATCGCCAATATGACGGAGATACTGTCAGAGCTTGGGATTAAAATTGAAATCGCCTCGTGGCGTAACATTGTTCCTAACGTATGGTCGCTGCACATTCGCGATGCGGCTTCGCCTATGTGCTTTACCAACGGCAAGGGGGCGAGTAAAGACAGTGCCCTGTGCTCGGCGCTGGGTGAGTATATCGAGCGCGCCAGCTGTAACTTCTTTTATAACGATCACTTCCTCGGTGAAGAGATTGCCAACAGTGAATTTGTGCACTACCCCTGTGAGAAGTGGTTTGCAGCCGGCGATGATGGCAGTGTCCCCGAGGGCTTGATGGACGATTACATGTGGGAGATTTACGATCCTGAGCGCGAGCTCAAGGCCTCCAACTTGATCGACACGAACTCCGGCAATGCCGCACGCGGTATTTGTGCGCTACCCTTTGTGCGCCAGAGCGATAATCAAACGGTCTACGTGCCTTCAAATTTGATCGAAAACCTCTATCTAAGTAACGGTATGAGCGCTGGCAACAACCTCGATGAGGCTAAAGTGCAGTGTCTGTCAGAAATCTTTGAACGGGCGATTAAGCGCCAGATCATTGAGCAGGAAATTATACTGCCCGAGGTGCCGCGCCTGGTGTTGCAGAAGTACCCGGCCATTCAAGCGGGGATCGACGAGCTTGAGGATAAAGGTTTCCCTGTGGTGATCAAAGATGCCTCGCTCGGCGGTGAGTTCCCGGTGATGTGTGTCACCTTGATGAACCCTAAAACCGGTGGTGTGTTTGCCTCTTTCGGTGCGCACCCCAGTTTTGAAGTGGCGCTAGAGCGCAGCTTGACTGAGCTGTTACAAGGGCGCAGCTTTGAAGGGCTCAACGATGTGCCACCGCCGACCTTTAACAGTATGGCAGTCACGGAGCCGAACAACTTCGTCGAACACTTTATCGACTCGACAGGAGTTGTCTCCTGGCGTTTCTTTAGCGACAAGGCGGACTATGAGTTTGTCGAGTGGGACTTCTCAGGGACCACAGCGCAAGAGTGTGAACGTTTGATGGGCATTTTGGCATCCCTTGAAAAAGAGGTGTATGTCGCTGAACACAGTGACCTCGGCGCCAGTGCCTGCCGTATATTGGTACCTGAGTTTTCCGAGGTCTACCCTTTTGAAGACCTGATTTGGGACAACACCAACAAGGCGCTGGACTACCGCGAAGATATTCTCAACCTTCATCGCCTGAGCGATGCACAGCTCGAGTCGTTGATTATCCGCCTAGAGGACAGCCAGTTAGATAATTACACTGAAATCTCAGAGTTGATTGGTATTGTCTTCGATGAGAACACAGTGTGGGGTCAGCTCGATATTGGCGAGCTCAAGATCTTGATCTACTTGGCACTGGGCTGCCACGAGGAAGCCAGTGAGCTGGTGCAGGACTTCCTGCGCTTTAACAACAACACAGTGGCGCGCGGACTGTTCTATCAGGCGGTTAATGCGGTGTTGGACATTGCGCTGGATGAGGAGCTTGAGCTCGAGGACTATCTCTACAACTTGCGCCGCATGTTTGGGCGCGATGTCATGGACAATGTGGTGGGCTCGGTCAACGGCGAGGTCAAGTTTTATGGCCTGACAGAAACTAACATGCAGCTGGAAGGGCTGGATAAACACCTGCGCCTCATCGATAGCTATAAGAAGTTACACCGCGCCCGCGCCGCGGCTAAGTAGTGTGAGCAAATAACGTAAGAAACGAGCCTAAGAAAGTGATGTAAGAAAGTGGCGTAAGAAAATGACGTAAGCGAGCAACGAGCGTCGACGCGCTGCGTCTTTGGCGGTTAAATCAGGTGTTTAACCGCCCTTATCTCACCCTGAAGTGTGTGAGGCGCCTCAGTCGCTACCTAGATAAAACAAGTGCTTAGCGCTGCTTGTTTATCATTTATAGGCACTTATATAGGCACTTATTATAGGTGCTTATTATAAGTGCTTAGCACGGTTTGTTACGCGCTGCAGCCGTGCCCACACTCTGCCGTCAATGGCACACAGCCCAAGTGCGATCAATCCCATCCCCGCGTAGTGGGATGCGGTGAGTTGTTCCCCGAGAAAGATACTCCCCAGTGCGATTGCCGATATTGGTATCAGTAAGGTGACCAGCAGCAGGTTTGTCGCCCCGGCGCGGGCCAAGAGTTTAAAGTAGAGCACATAGGCCAGTGCTGTTGAGAGTAGCGCGAGCGCGGCAACGGCTAGCCATGCCTCCACTGGCGCCTGTGAAGGCCATGTTTCAAACATCAGCGCCGTGGGTAGCATCAGCACAGCAGAAGCGCTAACTTGCCCAGCAGCGGTGACAACAGGGTTCACCGCCAGGGTTTTGAAACGTCGCCCATAGACGCCGGCGCAAGCATAGCTCAGTGTGCCTGCGGCAATGGCAAGCAGAGGGACTAGCGCGCTACTGTCTTCGATAAAAGCGTCTCCCAGCATCACAGTTACGCCGACGAATCCGCAGATAACCCCGAGTATTTTTTGTGGGCTGGCAGGCTCATCCGCCAGGTAAAAGTGTGCGATTAACACTGTGAACATGGGGGTTGTGGCATTGAGAATAGATGCCAGCCCAGAGGCGACTTCCGTTTGCCCCCAAGTGATAAGGCTGAAGGGGATGACGTTATTGAGTATCCCCATGCACAGGAAAGCGCAGAGGATCTGGCGCGTGAGTTTAACGCGAATGCCGCAGGCGCCGATGAATAGCCACAGCGCTGCGCCAGCTAACGCAACGCGCAGTGCAACCAGAGTGATAGGTTGAATGTAAGGCACAGCCAGTGCAACGCTGAAGAAAGAGCCGCCCCAGAGTATGGACAGAGCGATAAGCATGGCCCACTCGCGCAGGCCCATGTGAGAATGTAGTGTTGACATAGAGAATCTCCGTTAGGGCAGCTCTAAAAATGCCTGACGTATCTGGCTTTACGACAACGTGCCAAGGTTAGGCGATGTTGTAGTTGCCCATCAACAACATCTAAGCGTGGCCGTAGAGCCCCGAAGGGCAATGCCTAGCCGCTACTTGCGGGTAGATTGCGCAGATAAAATCATAGGTTTTTAGAAGTGCCTATTAGTTTTGAGTACTCTAGGGCTTTCTACAGGTGCGAAACATCTGTTAAGTGCTGCGTAATTCTATTTGATAAGATGGCAAGAAACGGATAGTTAGAGCATGGAGTTTACGTTTTGATAGTCACCGACAATAACCGTTATGCCATTAAAATGAGGGGTGACATATGAGCTACACAGAGCAAGAGATGCAGCGCGCGGTGGCGCAGCGCGATAACCGCGCTGACGGACATTTTTACTACGCGGTCACGACGACGGGGATCTACTGTAACCCCTCGTGCCCATCGCGCCACGCTAAGCCTGAAAATATGCGCTTTTACGCGGATGTCAGCGCGGCGTTGAGCGCGGGCTATCGCCCCTGTAAACGCTGTACTGGTGCGGCGTTTGCTCAGGCCGATCCCAGACTTGTGGAGGTGGCGCGTACGATTGAAGCACACTTTGATGACAAACTGACTCTGTCATCGCTGGCGCAGCAGGTGGGGCTCTCATCCTCTCGATTACAGCGCCTGTTCAGTGAAACTTACGGGATCTCTGCCAAGGGTTATCAAGATGCTCTGCGCATGCGCAAGTTCAAAGGCTCACTCAAAGCGGGAGCGTCTGTTACCGAGGCCATTTTTTCCTCGGGGTTTGGCTCTATCAGCCGGCTCTACGGCGAGGCGAGTCGCAATATAGGGATGGCGCCTAAAGCGTATCGCACCGGGGGTAAGGGGGAGAAAATATATTATCTGTGTCGCCAGAGTGCACTGGGCCTGACGATGATGGCCGCAACTCAAAAAGGGGTGTGTTTTGTCGAATTTGGCGAGTGCGAAGATGCATTGTTGAGTCAGTTGGCTAACGAGTTTTCTCAAGCTGAACTGATTGCTTCTAAGGCCGAGGGTGAGCAGTTGGAGAGTTGGTTGCAGGCGTTGGCGCTGCATTTGGAGGGCGAACAGCGTCCCGACTTTCCACTGGACATTCGCGGTACTGCCTTTCAAGTCAAAGTGTGGCAATTTCTGCTTGGCGTGCGCGAGGGGGAAGTGCTCAGCTACGCAGAGCTTGCGCAGCGGATCGGTAAACCTAAAGCCGTGCGCGCAGTGGCCTCTGCCTGTGGTAAGAACCGTATCGGGGTACTCATACCTTGCCACCGCGTGTTGCGCGCAGACGGATCACTCGGCGGTTATCGCTGGGGGCTTGAGCGCAAGCGTGCACTGCTCGATCGCGAACGCAAAGCAAGTTGAGCGACTCTTAACCTGGCGGCTTTGTGGGAAAAGCCTTGATTTTAACGGGCTCGCATTGACCTGCGGCGAATGGTGGTACATCTTGTACCACATCCGTCATCTAAATAGGTGCCGGGTTAATATTTAAAAATCCCGCGGTGGTGGCAGCTCTTCTCTGACTTGATGCATAAAGTAGATCAGTGCACACATCATGATGAGCAACATGGCTTTGAGCAGCCAGAACTTGACGAAGTACACAGAGACGCTGAAGCTGATCACGATGAATACGTAGGCGCGCAGTTTGATGCGCCGTTCAATCACTCTGTGTTCCTGCCACTGGCGCAGGCTAGGGCCGATGTGTTTGTTGTTGAGCAAGGCCTGATGGAAGCGTCGCGAAGACCTGGCGAAACACCACAGCGCCAACAGCATAAAGGGGGTTGTCGGCAACAGCGGTAGGAAAATCCCGATTACCCCGAGAAAGACGCAGAGCCAGCCGAGGCCGATCAGTAAAAATTTTTTCAGTGAACTGAGCAATATCTTGACCCTAGTTTTTGGTGCACCATAGTATATGAAATTAGCGTGGCGTGAAAACTGACTTTTAACATGTGGCGCGAACAAGTATGTGATGTTGGACAGTAATCAAGGAGTGATCATGAAAAAAACATTTATCGCAACCTCTCTCGCGCTGCTGCTCTCATGCAACAGTTTCGCCGCCGATGGCGTTAGCGATGCAAAACGCGTACTGATTGACCAACTGTTGGAGCAGACCGGCCAGTCGGCCACTGTAGTGGCGCAGCAGTTCAGTGGCGCTTTTATCCTGCAAATGACTAAAGCCCTTAAACAGGCACGCCCAGATCTGGAACCCAGAGCATTTACGCTTCTCGAAGAGGAGGTCAATGCACTCATCGCTGAAGAGATGTCTGCACAGGGTGGTTTGATGTCATTGATGTACCCTATCTATGCGCGTCACTTCACAGAGGTGGATCTTCAACAGATGATCGCCTTTAACAAAACGCCGCTGGGGCAAAAAGTGATTCGCGTAATGCCGCTGATTACCCAGGAGGGCATGCAAGCCGGACAGCGCTTTGGTTTGGCGCTGGGGCCTAAAATACAGC
>JBMZCU010000090.1:0-10323 GCA_049613705.1 Pseudomonadales bacterium
CAATAGAACGTGTATTCATCCCCTGTTATCTGCTAGTCTCGAACGTAATAAATAATAACAAACCGTGTGATCGCTATGCCTAAAACCTCTCTCGCAGACCGCTATTTACAAGCTTGGAACAGCCACGATCCCGCCAAGATTCTCGATTTTTTCTACAAAGATGCAACCTATGTGGACTCGGGCCTCAACAGCCAGGTGAGCGGGCGCAAAGTCGGCAACCACGTCGAGCGTATTATTCGCCTGTGCCCCGATATCGAATTCGAACTGCTCGACGGCGGCCTCACCGGCAACGGACGCGCGGCCATTCAGTGGCGTGCCTGCGGCAAGAATCTTGGGCGGCTGTGCCCGCAGCTGGAGCTGGGCGAGCGCGACACCCTGCGCGGGCTCGATTACATAGTCCACCGCAACGGCCAAGTACTCTCGACCCACGTCTACTTCGACCTTGCCCCAGAGCTCGAACACCCACCGACTCATCACGACCTCAAACACAGCGGCAAGCACTATCGCAAAAGCGGGCTAAACGACACGGACGTGGCCTATTACAGCGCCCAGCTCGATCAACTCATGCAACAGCAACAACTCTACTTGAGCCACGATTTAACCTTGGGCGAGCTGGCAGCACAGCTCAACATTTCCAGCAATCACCTTTCCCAAGTGATTAATCAGAAATTTAGCTTGAGCTTTTACGACTTACTCAACCACTATCGTATCGAACACGCCAAGATGCTGCTCTCTAACCCTGACAATCACCGTCAATCGACCTTAGAGCTGGCATTAGATGCCGGTTTTGGCTCGGTCTCCACCTTCTATCGTGCCTTCGGCCAACAGGTGAAAATGTCTCCCTCGCAGTACCGCAAGCGTCTGAGCTAACACTCTAGCGACAGCGGCGAACCGCCTTCGCCAGCTCAGCACTCCCCTCCTCTCACACTGTCTTTTTTCTCAGTTTATACGCTGAGACGTCTCGCTCTTGTCATTCTGGTTGAATGGATCTCAATCAACTTCACCGACAACAACTAGAGTGAGATCACTATGAGCAATGTATTCAAATTAGCTGCCAACGGCATCGACAACCAGCCCCTAACACCCAGCGACTATGTCAATCCAGACAACCTAGTCTCGGGCCAAGCCACTGAAAACGCCCAAACATTTCTGGTCAGCGAAGACGAGAAATTCTGTGTCGGCGTGTGGGAGTGCAGCCCGTGCTGTGAAGAAATTGCCGCCTACCCCGGCGATGAGTACTGCCGTGTTCTCGAGGGTGAAGTGGAGATCACCGTCGATGGCGAAACCACCACCTATCGCGAGGGCGACAGCTTTGCGATCAAAAAGGGCACTGCATTGACCTGGAATATGACCAAGCAGTTCAAGAAGTACTTCGCCCTCTACTGCTAGGCGCTTGCGGATAGCGCTTAAAAGCCTATTCCAGCGTCCGCAATTTCAGTCCCGACGAGCAGGGACTGACCCACACTATAAAAATAACAGGAGAGAACCATGTCCAGAGATCCGCGCTATGACCTGCTCTTCGAGCCCGTCACAATTGGTCCAGTGACCGCCAAGAACCGCTTCTACGCTGTCCCCCACGCCGCCGGCATGGGCGACTACTACCCCCAAGCCTCCGCTGCGTTTCGCGGCATGAAAGCGGAAGGCGGCTGGGGCACGGTGTGTGTCGAGCTAGCCGAAATTCACCCCAGCACCGATATTTTGCCCTACATCATGCCGCGCATGATGGATGATGGCGACATTAGTTACCATCAAAATATCGTCGAAAAAGTAAAGGTTCACGGCGCACTAGCCGGGGTCGAAATCGGTCATAACGGCCTCAACTCTTCCAATATCGTCAGCCGCGAAGTCCCGCTTGGCCCCTCTGGCAACATCTTCAATGAGTATTACCCTGTACAGTCCAGAACGATGTCCAAGCGTGATATCCAAGATGTGTTGCGCTGGCAGCGCAATGCGGCAATACGCGCCAAGCGCGCCGGATACGATGTCGTCTACATCTACGCAGGGCACGGCATGGGAATGCCACAGCACTTCTTATCGCGCCGCCACAACAGGCGCAGCGACGAGTACGGCGGCAGTTTTGAAAACCGCGCCCGCCTGCTCAAAGAGATGATTGAAGTGACCAAAGATGCAATCGGTGACACTTGCGCTGTCGCCGTGCGCTTTGGCATGGAGGAGCTACTCGGCCCAGACGGTATCGAGGCTAAAGAAGAGGGGCGCGCGGTGATCGAATACCTCGGCGAGCTGCCCGATCTGTGGGATGTAAACTTGAGCGACTGGAGCAATGACTCTATCTCCTCGCGCTTCTCCAGCGAGGGCTATCAAAGCGAATACATCTGCGAGGTCAAACAGCTGACCAGCAAGCCTGTGGTCGGTGTCGGGCGCTTCACCTCCCCCGACAGCATGCTCAGCTTAGTCAAGCGCGGCATTGTCGACTTTGTCGGTGCCGCCAGGCCCTCTATTGCCGACCCCTTCCTGCCCAACAAAATCGACAGCGGCGAGCTGGATCAAGTGCGCGAGTGCATCGGCTGCAACATCTGTGTCAGTGGCGATATCACCCACACCACCATCCGCTGCACTCAAAACCCCACCATAGGTGAGGAGTGGCGCAAGGAGTGGCACCCGGAAAAAATCCAACCAAAGCGCAGCGATACCAATGTGCTGGTCGTAGGCTCAGGCCCCACTGGGCTTGAGGCCAGCTACCAACTGGCACAGCGCGGCTATCACGTCACCCTAGCAGAAGCGGGTACTGAGCTCGGCGGGCGGGTACACGAAGAGGCCAAGCTCCCGGGGCTCTCAGAGTGGGTACGGGTCAAGGACTACCGTGAACTGCTGCTGCGTCAGATGGCCAATGTGGAAATCTACCTGGACAGCAAGCTCGGCGCCGAAGACATTCTCGAGTTCGGTTTTGAACACGTATTCCTCGCCACGGGTGCGCGTTGGCGCCGCGACGGTATTGGGCGCAGCCACCACAGAGCAATCCCCGGCTCAGACGGGGCGAACGTCTTCACCCCAGACGACATCATGGCAAGGGCTGAGATACAGGGTCCGGTGGTGATCTTCGATGACGATCACTACTACATGGGCGGCGTAATCGCCGAGAAACTGGCAACAGAAGGCCATCAGGTGACTCTGGTAACACCCGCTGCACTGGCCTCTATCTGGACGGAGAAAACCATGGAACAGCACCGGATTCAGGCCAAATTGATGGGTTTGGGAGTCGAGTTAATCACCCAGCACTGCCTGGACGAAATCGCCGAGGGCAACGTCACACTGAGCTGTGTCGTCACCGGTAACACCCGCCAGCTGGAGTGCGGCGCCAGTGTGATTGTGACCTCGCGCGAAGCAAACGATCAGCTCTACCGCGAACTCTCGCAAAAACCGCAAGCGCTAGAGGAGGCGGGTATTCTCAGCCTCGCTCAGGGCGGTGACGGCGAAGCCCCTTCGACAATTGCCGCCGCAGTCTACGCCGGTCACCGATACGCCCGTGAACTAGAGGAGGAAAAACCGGAAATCCCCTACAAGCGCGAGCGGGTAAAGCTCATCGCAACAGAGGTGTGCTAGTACGCCTCTGCCATTAAAACTCAGTAACAAAAACAATAAACGGAGTCTCTTATGACAACCTTTGATACCAACCGCTGGCAGGTGATCGCCGCCAACGTCTACCTGTGCACCCTACCGGCACTGGTGATTATCTTTTTGCCGATGCTCGTCGGTGGCATGGTCGAGCACCTTGGTATGAGCGCTCAGCAGGCGGGTTATGTCGCCACCTCGGACATGCTCGGCTACACCTTGGGCACTATCGGTTCATTCTTCTTCATTCACAAACTCAATTGGCGTCTGATAGCCGTTGCCTGTATCGCGGTGATGATCGCTGCAAACGGCTTTAGTGGCACGATAAGTGACTACCAAACCCTACTCGCCGTGCGCTTCGTATCGGGCTTGGGCGGCGGTATTCTCACCGCGATCACCTTCGCCGCAATGGGGCAGATGCGCGATCCCGATTCCGCCTACGGCTGGTGGTTGGTGCTACAGGCGGCCTTCGGCTTGGTCGGTTTCCAGTACTTCTGGGACATCAGTGTTAACGGCGGCTTTCTTGTGCTCAGCGCGCTCTTAGTGCTCGGGATTTTCCTCGTGCCACTCGTGCCCGCTCAGGCAAACGCACAAAGCAGCGAGAGCGGCAGTATCGACAAGTCCATGCTTGCCAAAGCAGGCCTTGCCGTACTGGCGATACTGCTGGTCTACATTGGCTTGATGACAGAGTACACCTACTTAGAGCGCATCGGAAACGAGGCGGGACTGAGCCCGGAAGAAATTGGCACCGCGTTCTCTGCGATGTCCGTGGCAGGTTTGATTGGCGGTGGTCTAGCGGCCAAACTCGGCGCTAAATACGGCCGCACTATTCCCTCGCTACTCGGTGTCGTAGGTGCCATCGTCTCCTTCTACTTGCTATCGAGCGAGCAAATCGGCTTCAACCTCTACACCTTCGCCTGCTGTCTCTACTTCGGTCTGTGGAGCTTCCTGCTGCCCTATCTTGTCGGTGCCTGCGCAGCAGTCGACAGCTCTGGACGCACTCTGGCGATGGGCAATGCCGCCATCGGCGCAGGTTTAGCCTTCGGCCCCTTCATCGCTGCAAGTCTGATCTCCGGCAATGACTACAGCATTTTGGCTACCGTTGCTGCAGCTTTTGTCGCGCTGGGCTTCATCGCTATTGTGCCGCTGCTGCGCGCACTGGAAAAGCCGAGCGGCGACGCACTTGCGCAACCACAGTAACCTGCGAGGCGGCTACCGACCGTAGCCGCCTCTCTCTTCCATGGAGCTACAACGATGAAAATTCTGGTCCCTGTCAAACGCGTACTCGACCCCAATGTCAGTGTGCGCGTCAACGCCGAGCACAGCGATGTCGATCTGAGCAACTGCAAAATGGCGATGAACCCCTTCTGCGAAATCGCACTGGAAGCGGCGCTGCAACTGCGCGAACGCGATGACACTGTCATCGATGAAATCGTCGCCGTGTCCATCGGTGACAAAAGCTGCCACGAGCAACTGCGCACTGCGCTTGCGTTAGGTGCTGATCGCGCCATTCACATCGACGCTCAGCTACACGACAGCCTCAACATCGCCAAGGTGCTAAACGCCGTGATTGCGCGCGAGCAACCTCAATTGGCTATTTTGGGTAAGCAATCGATAGACAGCGACAATCACCAGACAGGGCAGATGCTCGCCGCACTGAGCGGTTTTAGCCAAGCCACGTGCGCCTCTGCAATCACCCCGGGCGAACAGGGCTTTAGCGTCGAGTGTGAGGTCGATGGTGGCAGTCAAACCCTGAGCGTCACCCTACCGGCATTGATCACCGCAGATTTACGCCTCAATGAACCGCGCTTTGCATCTTTGCCCAATATCATGAAAGCCAAACGCAAACCGCTTGAAACGCTCACCGCACAGGCACTGGGCGTAGACCTTAAACCCGCGCTCGAGATCATCAAAATTGAACCGCCCACCGAGCGCCAAGCGGGCGTTGCCGTCAGCTCTGTTGACGAACTCATCGACAAATTACGCAACGAAGCGGAGGTAATCTAATGGCTATTTTGGTCATCGCAGAACACGACAACAGCACACTCAAGCGCGCTACGTTACACGCAGTAGAAGCCGCTGCGCAGATTGCAGCACACAGCGCCCAACAGGTGCACTTACTCATCGCTGGCCAAGCCTGCGCCAGCGTCGCCCAAGAAGCGGCACAGATTAAAGCACTGGCGCGCGTTGTCCTCGCCGACCACGCGGCATACGAACACCAGTTAAGCGAAAACCTCAGCCAGCTAATCGCGGCACTCGCCCCCGAGTACAGCCACATTCTAGCGGCCGCTAGCAGTGTGGCAAAAAGCACCTTGCCTCGGGTCGCCGCACTGCTCGATGTGAATCAGATTTCCGAGATCACTCGGGTCGTCGATGGCAATACCTACCAGCGTCCTATCTATGCGGGCAACGCACTGGCGACTGTGCGCAGCCATGAAGACAAACGAGTGATCAGCGTGCGTACCACAGGTTTTGAAGCGGCTACCAGCAGCCTGGCTCACGGCGCGGCTATTGCCGCCACGAACCTAGTGTTCAACAGCGCGCAAGCTCGCTTTGAAGGCGCTCAACTGAGCACGAGCGAGCGCCCCGAACTTATCAGTGCCAACACCGTGATCTCCGGTGGCCGCGGCATGGGTAGCGGCGATAATTTCACCCTGCTCGAGCCGGTGGCAGACAAACTGGGCGCTGCGATTGGCGCTTCGCGCGCCGCTGTGGATGCGGGCTATGTCGGCAATGATTTACAAGTGGGTCAAACCGGCAAGATAGTCGCGCCAGAGCTCTATATCGCCGTCGGTATCTCCGGGGCGATTCAGCACTTAGCGGGGATGAAAGATTCCAAGGTCATCGTCGCGATCAACAGTGACCCCGAGGCTCCGATTTTCTCAGTCGCCGACTACACCTTAAACGCCGATCTGTTCGAGGCACTCCCCGAGCTCGCAGCCAAAATCTAACGCTTCCCGCTATCGAGCACCCCATCACCCGGCCACATGTATTCAGGAGACAAGGTGTGGCTTGTCAACGGACATTCTGAGTACATTTTTGCAGGGGCTCACGCCCCTGTGTTTTTCCCGGTCCAGCCGAGTTGGCGCGAAATCGCAGCACAGGCGCTACGCAGCGCTGCCACGTAAAATTGGCGATCTTCTTTGAGCCTAAACATAGGCACACTCACACTGACACTCGCAGCGGGCCGGTGCTGAGCGTCGAGTATCGCTGCGCCAAAGCACACAATTCCCTGCTCATTTTCTTCGCTCTCAAAGGCGTAACCGCACTGGCGGACGCTTTCGATATAGGCTTTAAACGCTGTTTTATCGGTTGAGCTGTGCTCGGTGATTGCAACCATCTCTAGGCGATCGATCAGCTCACAGGCTTCATCGGCAGACATCGCACCAAGGTAGGCTTTGCCGACAGAGCTACTGTGAAAGGGCACGCGGGTCCCAACGGTAGAAGCCATACGCACCACCTCGCGACTCTCTATCTTATCCACGTAGACCAACTCGTCGCTGCTGCGGATCGCCAGGTGCACTGTCTCTCCCAGCGTGTCGCGCAGCGCTTCCAATGGCTCGCGCGCCAGGGTTCGAATATCCATTTGCGCCAGCGCACGGTGCGCCAGCGAGACCACGCGACTCCCCATCTGATAGCGTTTATCGCTGTTTTGCACCACCAGATGCTCAGCCTCGAGCGCAGCGAGAATACGGTACAAGGTGGGCCTTGTAAGCGCACTGCGTACCAGTAGATCGGCCACGGCAATCGGCTGCGGCGCATCGGCCACCAACTGCAGCACAGCGATTGTGCGCGAAAAACTTTTGGCGCCCTGAACACCTTCAGACATAGAGATTCCTCGAAAAATGGCAAAGCTGCGTATTCTATTAACCTGGCGATGAAATAGTTTCCCTAACTATTTCATCGTCGCCCAATAAAATCTGGCGGATTTGTGAGAAAACCCTTGATTTTAAAGGGCTCGCATTGGCCTCCAGCCAATGGCGGTACATCCTGTATCCCATCCGTCATCTAAATAGGTGCCGGGTTAATAAGACGTCGCGCGCTGTTCGAGTGCCGCGGCAATTGAGCTTTCTATCGGCGTGGTCGCGCGGCCTATCAAGGCGGCCAATTCCCCTCCAGCCTCTTCTAGCCAACCGTTGGCTATCCCGATTTCAGCATCGGCCAAGACTGCGGCGAAAGACTCGGGTAAGCCAAACTGCACGAGCAGTGCACTGAATTCCTCTCGATTCATCTCGCGATAGTCTAGCGCACTATTCGACAGATCAGCTGCCAGGGCTGCATAGGCTTGTAAGGTAAAGCCGCTGCTACCTGCCAGCTCATAGGTTTTGTTTCGGTGCTGGGCGCTATTGCGCAGCACTTCAGCTGCAGCTGCGGCGTAGTCGGCGCGCGCTGCACTGTGTAGTTTGCCCTGTCCAGCGGCGCTGCACAGCACACCTGCATCTAGGGCTCCGGCTAGGGTCGATGTATAGTTTTCGCTGTACCAGCCGTTGCGCAGCAAAGTGTATATCAGCCCGCTCGTTTTGATCATAGCCTCTGTCTCGCGGTGCTCCTGCGCCAGTATCAGCGGCGAGCTGTCGGCCTTGAGAATGCTAGTGTAGACCAGGTGTGACACCTCAGCTGCACGCGCCGCCTCGATAACCGCGCTGTGCTGTGCAACCCGCTGGCCGACTTCGCTGCCGGAGATCAGCAGCAATTGATCGATGCCCGCGAGTGCTGGTGCGAGCGTCTGCGGCTTGTTGTAATCGGCGTGGCGCACTTCAACGCCCTGCGCGCGCAACGCCTCTAGTTTCTCTGGCTGGCGCGCCAGCGCGACAATGTTCTCGGCATCTAAGTGTTGTAATAGTGCCTCAATGACAAGTTTTCCCAGCTGGCCGCTGGCGCCTGAAATAGCAATCATGTGTCTCTCCTGTTTTGTGTTGCGCACAGTATTGCCAAATTCTTTTGTTATCATAAGCGGGTTTAAGTCGAATGTAGAAGTCGGAAAATGAGTACAATTGATTATCGCCATCTCAAGTTATTAGCTGTATTTAACGCTGTAGCCGAAGCCGGTAGCTTCGCGGCGGCGGCTCGCAATTTGGGCAGCAGTCGCTCCAGAGTCAGCGAGCAGCTAACACAGTTGGAAGAGACGCTGGCAGTGCGCCTACTGCAGCGCTCGACTCGTCAACTAAAACTCACGAGAGAGGGAGAGCGTATCTTACAGCAGGCGCGTAAACTCCCGGCTGTGCTGGCAAACGTGGAGGCGCTGTTGAGCGATGAGCGACCGGCGGGCAAGGTCAAGTTAACGGCTAATCACGATATAGCGCACCAGTTTATCCTGCCGCAGTTGGCGCGCATGAAAGCGGAATTTCCAGAGATTGAGCTGACGCTGATACTGGATGACAGAAAACTGGATCTGATCGATAGCGGTATAGATCTCGCGGTGCGTATCGGTTACGCCGCCGATAACTCAATGATAGCGCGGGTGATGCACAGAGAGCGCGCTCAACTTTTTGCCAGTGCCGAGTTCATTGCCCGGCACGGGGCGATTAAAACGCTCAAGGCGCTGGAGCAGCTCCCCTGGATTACCCTCTTGGCTCAGAGTGGGGCCGGGGAGAAGCTGTATCGCGGTGAGACGCAAGTGGCGTTTGAAACTCGCGAGAGTTTTAGCTGCAACTCGCCCCTGATGCTGCAGAAGATGGTACTCGAGGGGCTGGGTGTCGGCTTGCTATTGCCCTCCACCGTGCGCCCTCAAATCGAGCGCGCAGAGCTCGTGCCCGTACTGCCTTCACTGGCGGCCAAGCCGGTGGTCTTTTCACTGGTGTACCCCTCGAGACGTCAAGTCCCCGCGCGAACCCGCGCAGTGATTGATTTCCTACTGCGCTCTCAGATGTTTAATGCAGGAGGGTAAACGCCTTGACAGCTGTTCTTTGATCGCTTTGAATGGCTGCTTTTCACCTCTAAAAGGGATTGTTTGTGGTCGCTGTTTTTCGTTGCGCTTTTAACTTATATGCTTTTTTGCTGTTGAGTATTGTCTTGACTGCGATCTCGATAAAACTCGCCTATTGGCAGTTTTTATTCCCCAGTAGTTTGGGGGTAGATAATCTTGAGTTTTGGCGAGCACTGCTCTGGGGGGGGAAATTTGATCTCGCGATTGGCGCTCTGTACAGCTTCTTTGCCCTGCTATTTATTCTAGTCTTCGGGCACTTGCCAAAATACCGGCTTACGCTGCTTGTTCTCAGCTGGTTTAGTGCCAGTTTGCTCAGTGTTGGCGATCTGATTTACTTCACGGATGCCGGTAGACATTTAAGCTATGAGATAAAGGATTTTCTCAGCGAGGGTGATGCGCTAGTTGCGCAGGCATTTAATAAATATCTCTATCCGATCAGTGTGCTCTCGCTGCTCTTAGGCCTAATTTCAATACCTGTATACACTGTGGCTCGCCGCCTTGCCGCGCTAAAGTTAAGCCGCGCGATTGTTGCGAGATCGCTGTCTTTATTCGTTGCTCTAATCGCTTCAGTGATCGCGCTTCGCGGAGGTGTGACGGGGCTACCTATGTCTCCGCTTAGTGTCTACGCGATAGGTGATGCGCTAAAAGCTAACATCGCGACCAATGGCGCTTACAATATAACTTATGCGCTGCTCAAGAAGGAAAAGGGCAAAGTAGAGCGCATTGCAATAGCATCGCCGCCCAGTGGCGCCGCCAATTTGCAAACGTTGCTACCTCAACAAGCTTTTGTAGAAGGGGCTCCCAGAGCAAAAAATCTAGTTATTCTG
>JBMZCU010000091.1:0-10278 GCA_049613705.1 Pseudomonadales bacterium
TAAAGCATTGGCAACACAATAGCAGCAAAAGATGCTTTTGTGATCAACGCCCCTGAATTGATCAGAGCATGAAAACAACTAGCCAAAGAATTGACTGAGCAACAGCAATCTAAAAAACGGTATACAATGATTGAAATGGAAGATAAGAAAAAACGCGGGGACAGCTCAGTGTCAGCGATTGCTCCAGTGAAAATCCTTCAGACACAAAAAAGCCCCGATGAAAATCGAGGCTCAATTGCTGTATCTTAAATGGCGGTGAGGGAGGGATTCGAACCCTCGATAGAGTCACCCCTATACGCCCTTAGCAGGGGCGCGCCTTCAGCCACTCGGCCACCTCACCTCAAGTGGCGCACACTATACAAGACTGATTTTAAAATAGAAAGCCTTAAGTTAAATTATTTTTTATTAATTTAACTTTTACTCTACATCCTCAGTCTTCTCGCGCTGAATGCGCTGATAGATCTCCTCGCGATGTACAGATACATCCTTTGGAGCGTTGACGCCAATGCGAACCTGGTTACCTTTTATGCCCAAAACGGTGACTGTCACTTCATCACCGATCATCAGTGTCTCTCCGACACGACGCGTGAGTATTAACATGCGCAAATCTCCTATAAATACCTTCAACAGGTCAACTTCTAGACTAACCCACTATTCCATTAATAGGAATTAATCTATGTTAGCATAAGCCGACACTACTATAAACTAAATAACTTTTATCGTCATTCACTGATTGTGTCGAGCCGGCCCAACTCAAATGCTGAATGCAGCGCGCGTACAGCAAGCTCTAGATACTTCTCTGCCAAGACCACTGAGACCTTGATTTCAGATGTAGAAATCATCTGAATGTTGATATTCTCATCGGCTAAAGTGTCAAACATCTTGCTTGCCACGCCTGCGTGAGAGCGCATACCTACGCCCACGATAGACACCTTAGCTATCTTATTGTCACCAATCACCTCACGTGCATTCAGCTTTTCAGCCGTCTGTGTCAGGATAGACATCGCTTGATCGTAATCGTTGCGGTGAACAGTAAAGGTAAAGTCCGTGGTCTGATCCTGTGCAATGTTTTGTAGAATCATATCAACTTCGATATTAGCAGCACTGATAGGCCCCAATATCTTCGAGGCCACACCCGGGATGTCGGGCACACCCATCACAGTTAACTTCGCTTCATCTCTATTAAAGGCAATCCCCGATATAACTGGCTTTTCCACGTTCTCATCATCCTCTATTGTAATCAGTGTTCCAGGACCATCTTCAAAACTCGACAGCACACGTAGCGGTACTTTGTACTTACCTGCGAATTCAACAGAGCGAATCTGCAAGATTTTTGATCCCAAGCTCGCCATTTCGAGCATTTCTTCAAAGGTTATTTCCGACAGGCGCTTCGCCCCTTCCACGACACGTGGATCGGTGGTGTACACCCCGTCGACATCAGTGTAAATCTGACACTCGTCTGCTTTTAGCGCTGCAGCCAAAGCCACACCGGTTGTATCTGAGCCACCGCGCCCCAGCGTGGTAATGTTACCCAGCTCATCGGCACCTTGGAAACCTGCTACGACAACCACACGGCCCTGGTCCAGGTCTCCACGAATTTTTGTCACATCGATGTCTTCGATCCGCGCCTTCATATGCGTATCATCAGTCAAGATACGAACCTGACTACCAGTGTAAGACTTTGCATCGATACCACGCTCGTGCAATGCCATGCACAGCAGCGCAATTGTCACCTGTTCACCTGTAGAGACTAGCACATCCATTTCACGCGGTGTCGGCGCACTCTGCATCTCTTTGGCAAGTGCAATCAAGCGATTGGTTTCACCACTCATTGCTGAAACAGCTACGACGATGTCATGCCCTTCCTGCTTAAACTTTTTAACTTTGTCAGCGACTGCTTGAATTCGCTCGACAGTCCCTACTGATGTTCCACCGTACTTCTGTACATATAGAGCCATTTCTTTTGCTCTCTCCACTCTCTTTAGAGGCCTGCTTACTGCTTTGTTGAATCCCCAGCAGCACTAAGTATGCACTTCGCTGGTAGTCATTTACTAACCAGCACCGTGCTTACTCATTATCACTGAGCACAAATTAACCAGTCTTTTCAGCCTCTTTTAACTTTCCGGCTCAGGCCGGCACCTTAGCTGAGCTTCTGTGTCAGCGAATTTGTCATAGCCTCAATAGCCTGCGGCAGCGCTGAAGTATCTGTACCGCCACCTTGCGCGATATCTGGTCGCCCGCCTCCTTTGCCGCCAACAGCCGCTGAAAGCTCGCGGATAACATCCCCAGCTTTAACGCTCGCTGTTAGCGCTTTGGCAACCGCAGCAACTAAACTGATACGCCCTTCACTGATACCCGCGAGAACGACAACACTATCACCTAGTTTTTCACGCAATTGCTCAGCGGTTGAACGGGTTGCTTTAGCATCTGCACCCTCTAGCACCTCGAGCAGTAATTTACCCTGCGCGAGATCCAGTGCATTGCCTGCCAGTGCCGCACCTTTTGCCGCAGCGATTTCCGCCTTGAGCACTGCAACGGCTTTTTCAAGCTCCTTACTGCGCTTAATCAGTGCACTGGTTTTCTCTAACTCCATACCACGCTGCGCCTGTAGCGCCTGCGCAATATCAGCCAGCTGTGCATCGTTGCGCTTGACATAAGCAAGTGCGCCTTGCCCCGTCACTGCTTCAATACGTCGAACACCGGAGGCAACACCGCCTTCTGAAGTAATTTTCAACAGCCCAATTTCACCTGTACTCGATACGTGAGTACCACCGCACAGTTCTATTGAGAAGGTATCCACTCCCATGCTCACGACACGCACTTCTTCGTCATACTTCTCACCGAACAGCGCTTGTGCGCCAAGTGCTTTGGCTTCTTCTATTGCCATCACTCGCGTTACGACTTTGGTATTGGCAAGAATCTGCTCGTTTACCATGTCTTCAACTTGCTCTAATTGCTCAGCGGTCACGCCTTCAAAGTGTGAGAAGTCAAAACGCAGTTTTTCTGGATCAACTAATGAGCCTTTCTGCTGAACATGGTCACCGACGATGCGGCGCAGCGCTTCATGCAGTAAGTGTGTTGATGAGTGATTTAATGCACTTGCTTGACGATTGGCTGCATCAGCCGCTGTTTCAAGCGTTTGACCCACCCGCACTTCACCCGTCATCAATTGACCTTGGTGAAGATGCAAGTCGCCCTGCTTTTTGCAGTCTTCCACGACAAAGGCAACACCCTCTGCGTGCAGTCGCCCTGTATCGCCCACTTGACCACCAGATTCGGCATACAGCGATGTACGATCGAGGATCACAGTTCCCGTTTCACCTTGCTTTAGGCTCTCTACCGACTCACCGTTACTCAACAGCGCAATGATTGTTCCACTGCCATTGAGACTGTCATAACCTGCAAATTCAGTCTCACCTTCAAGTTCCAACTTATCGTTGTAATCAACATTGAATGAACCTGATGCACGAGCTCGCTCGCGCTGAGCCTGCATTTCAACATCAAAGCCGGGCATGTCCAACGTCAGTTCATTTTCACGTGCCACATCTGCTGTCAAGTCGACAGGGAAACCGTAAGTATCATAAAGTTTGAAAACCACAGTTCCAGGTATTTCACTCCCTGCAAGCTTAGCAATTTCCTGCTCAAGTAAACGCATCCCGTTATCCAGCGTTTTAGCAAACTGCTCTTCTTCTTTGAGAATAACTTTTTCGATCTGTGCTTGCAGACTCAGTAGTTCGGGATAAGCTTCACCCATCTCTTTTACTAGCGCTGCAACAAGTTTGTGGAAGAACGCATCCGTTGCACCCAGTTTATTACCGTGGCGAATCGCGCGGCGCAAGATGCGGCGCAGTACATAGCCACGGCCTTCGTTGGAAGGCAGTACGCCATCTACGATGAGAAAAGCACATGAGCGAATGTGATCCGCAACTACACGCAGAGACTTAGCCTCAAGATCCGTGACACCTATCACTTGCGCCGCGGCTTTGAGCAAATTTTGGAACAGGTCTATTTCATAGTTACTGTGCACGCCCTGTTTAACAGCCGCGATACGCTCTAAACCCATACCAGTATCGATTGAAGGGTTTGGTAGTTTAGTCATCTCACCTGAGGCGTCGCGGTTAAACTCCATGAACACTAGGTTCCAGATCTCGATATAGCGATCGCCATCCTCTTCAGGACTTCCCGGCGGGCCACCCCACACATCGGTGCCGTGATCGTAGAATATTTCGGTACTCGTGCCACAGGGCCCTGTATCACCCATCGACCAGAAGTTATCTTCATCTAAACGCGAGAATCGGCTCATGTCTATGCCCATTTCATCGCGCCAGATCGCCTCTGCGTCTTTATCAGTATGGTGGACTGTTACCCAGAGTTTTTCCTCTGGTAGACCGAGCACTTTTGTGAGGAATTCCCACGCAAACTTAATTGCATCTTGCTTGAAATAATCGCCAAAGCTGAAGTTACCCAACATCTCAAAAAAAGTATGATGCCTAGCGGTATAACCTACGTTCTCTAGATCATTGTGTTTTCCGCCTGCGCGAACACAGCGTTGGGAAGTAGTCGCTCGCTTGTACGCGCGCTTTTCATCCCCTAAGAACACATCTTTAAACTGCACCATACCCGCGTTTGTAAACAAGAGTGTGGGATCATTGCCCGGTACAAGAGAGCTCGACGGTACAACCTGATGGCCTTTTTCTTGATAATAGTTCAAGAAGGCTTGGCGAATTTCAGCACTTGTCATGTATTTCATAACGGCAATTCTTTACCTTATTCGTTTTAAATCAACTGCATGCGCGATATAAAATTTTAACAACACCCTTTAGATGGGCAAAACTTGAGTAAATTGCGCGCAAAAATAGCGGATGATTATATATCGCGGTTAGAAATTGTTCGAACTTTTTATGAAATATATCGTATCAGAAGTCATTATTAGCCAAGCAGAGCATGGACATTTGTCCAGATTCTGTTTTTTGGTGTTTTTTTGACGTCTTTAGTCGCCACTCTGGGCGTATTTGATCTGATCGAAATCAAAGCCTCTACCCAACATTGAGCGAGTGCATTTGTCGTGACTTTTGCGGTCACTGGGGTCGTATTTACGGGTGTATTTTCTCTCAAAACAGTCGCGGGCTACACAAAACCAATCGATATCGACTTCGCTAAAAGCTTGTACCGCTATTGAAGGTGAAACACCTTTCGTTTTGAGTTCCATTTCTGCTTTGCGCCTACCGTAACCTTGATCTGCGCGGGTACGGATGATCATCTGCGCAAATCGGCTATCACTCTGGTAGCCCTCACTTTCACAGTAGCTAATAACGTCGTCTAGCATCTGCGGCTGCTCACAGTACTTTTGCAGTTTTCGAAGCAGTTCTTGCTTGCTGTGCTCGCGCCGCGCGAGCAGTCGAATGACCGCCCGCTTCACTTGTGCTAATTCGGTGTATTGGCTCACGCCTTAGAATTCACCCTGCTCTGGTTTTTCATCGCCCTTCTCTTTTTCTTCGGCGATTTGCGGGCCAATCAGCAGGTCGCGAATACCTGCTTCAATTGTCTGCGCATCTTCTGGGTGCTCTTCTAGGTACTTCGCAGCATTCGCCTTACCCTGCCCGATCTTGGCACCATTGTAGGCATACCAAGCACCTGATTTCTCAACCAAGCCCTGCTTCACACCCATGTCGATCAGCTCACCCATACGGTAGGTGCCCTGGCCATACATAATTTGGAATTCAGCTTGCTTAAACGGCGGTGATACCTTGTTCTTCACCACCTTGACACGAGTTTCGTTACCGACAATTTCCTCACCTTGCTTGATCGCTCCAATACGGCGAATATCCAAGCGCACAGAGGAATAGAATTTAAGCGCGTTACCACCTGTGGTTGTTTCAGGTGAGCCAAACATGACGCCGATTTTCATACGAATCTGGTTGATGAAAATAAGCAGGCAGCCAGAGCTTTTTACGGTACCGGTCAATTTACGCAGCGCCTGAGACATCAAACGCGCCTGTAGGCCAACGTGAGAGTCGCCCATATCACCTTCGATCTCAGCCTTTGGTGTCAGCGCGGCAACAGAGTCAATGATGATGACATCTAGCGAGTTAGAGCGTACCAGCATATCTGTAATTTCAAGCGCTTGCTCACCAGTATCTGGCTGCGATACCAAGAGGTCATCGACGTTAACACCTAGTTTTTCAGCATAGTTCGGATCCAGTGCGTGTTCAGCATCGATGAAAGCACAGCTCTTACCCAGCTTTTGCGCCTCGGCGATAACTTGCAGCGTCAACGTTGTCTTACCAGAAGATTCAGGGCCGTAAATCTCAACGATACGACCGAACGGCAAACCACCTATGCCCAGTGCAATATCCAACCCGAGTGAACCTGTCGATACAGAGGGAATCACCTCGCGCGGCTGATCGCCCATGCGCATGACGGCGCCTTTACCGAATTGGCGTTCAATTTGAGAGAGGGCTGCATCTAACGCTTTTTTTCTGTTATCGTCCATTTCTTCACCTAGGCTGTCGGCTGTAAATTTGTGCAGTGCGTAAAACACTGTATGAATACACAGCATTATCCCCAGTATTTTTGCAAAAGCAAGTTTATTTTTCGCACGCTGTTAAAAAACCTTCATACCCTCACGTGTACAGCACCTAAGACAGTGATCAAACCGCTTTAAGCAAGCGCAACCCATTGGCTACGACCAACAAGCTCGCCCCGACATCTGCAAATACAGCCATCCACATCGTCCCTAGTCCCACCAGCGTCAATGCTAAAAATATAGCTTTCACACCGATCGCAAAACTGATGTTCTGCACCAGCGTGCGATGCGCGGACTTAGAGAGCTCGATAAACGTGGCAATCTTGCCCAGGTCGTCATCCATCAAAGCAACATCAGCAGTTTCAATCGCAGTGTCGGTACCCATCGCCCCCATGGCAAAACCGATATCAGCCTGTGCCAGTGCAGGTGCATCGTTAATGCCGTCACCTACCATCCCCACGCAACCTTCTCTCTGGCTCTGCTCAACCCAAGCCAACTTCCCCTGCGGCAGTTGATTACCGCGCGCTAAATCTATCCCTACTTGCGCGGCGATGGTATCCACCGTGTGTTGATTATCGCCACTCAACATCGCTGTTTTAACGCCTAGTCCATGTAGCGCGTGAAGTGCATCGCGGCTACTCTCTTTAACCTTGTCTGCAACAGCGAACAGGGCCAGCAGCTCACGACCCCCGATCAACGCCACCACTGTTTTTCCCTGCCGCTCTAGCACCGAAAAGCGCTCTTCAACCTGCACCGACAAAAGCCCTAACTCTGCAACTAATGCTCTATTTCCTAAGTAGAGTTCGCTCTCGCCATCCTTCGCTTTTACGCCCTTACCCAGTAAAGCGCTAAACCCTTCGAGCGATAGCAGGTCACTCTCGTTACAACCGCGCCTTATTGCTGCTGACACAGGGTGGTCCGAGCGACTACTCAAGCTGTATGCCAGTTTTTTTGCAGCGTCAGCACTCCCCGACAACAGTTCAAAATCGACCAATTCGGGCTTACCTTGTGTGATGGTTCCGGTTTTATCCAACGCCAGCCAACGCAAATGGCGTCCCTGTTCCAAATAAACACCGCCTTTTATTAGTATCCCGCTTCGCGCAGCCGCCGCCAGCGCGCTCACAATAGTCACAGGTGTTGATATGACCAGTGCACAAGGGCAGGCAATGACCAAGAGCACTAGCGCTTTATAGATCCAGGCCTGCCACATTCCATCTAGCAAGAGTGGTGGCAATAGTGCAACTAGCGCTGCTGCAACAAACACGATAGGCGTATATATCTGTGAAAACTTATCCACGAAGCGCTGTATAGGCGCCTTAGCCCCCTGTGCTTGCTCCACCGCGTGAATAATACGCGCCAGCGTGGTCCCCCCAGCTGCTGCAGTTACGCGATATTCAAACGAACCAGCTTCATTGATGGTGCCGGCAAACACCTCGTCATCGATTGTTTTATCAACGGCTAAACTCTCTCCAGTTATCGGTGCCTGATTGACGGCCGATGCCCCGTTCACCACAACGCCATCTAAACCTATGCGTTCACCTGGCTTTACTCTTACAATGTCGCCGATCGCCACCTCATTTGTCGCTACTTCGAGCCAGTGCCCATCGCTCTGCTTTACAGACGCCACCTCGGGGCTTAAATCCATCAGTCCTTTGATGGCGTTGCGCGCTCGATCTAAGGACTTTGCCTCGATAACCTCAGCCAGCGTAAACAACACCATCACCATAGCCGCTTCCGGCCACTCACCTAAAATCAGCGCCCCTGTCACCGCAATGCTCATTAACGCATTGATGTTCAAGTTAGCATTTTTAAGCGCAACCCAGCCTTTGCTGTATGTCTCTACACCACAGAGCGCGATCGCTGTAAGCGCAGTTACTGGTGCCAGCCAACTCGGCATCCCCAGCCACCCCATCGCTTCACTCAATGCTGCCAGGGCTGCAGCAATGACAAGCGGCCACCAGGGCTTTTCACGCATAACGCTCTCATCTAGTTTGCCGTTCTCATCGGGCACCTCGGGAACGTATCCCAGTGAGCGTATTCCCTTCACTACGTCATCTAATGATTCAGGTGTGTGCACCACGGTTAATACGCGCTGCATTAAATTAAACTCAAGGGACTCTACCGTGCTCAACGCACCGAGCTTTTTACGTATCAGGGCCTCTTCAGTCGGGCAGTCCATTTGCATAATGCGTATCTGAGTCCGCTGCTTCCCCTCCACCATCACAGGTGCACTGATGCCCTGTAAGTTAACAGCCTGGGTACTGCAGCAACTGTGTTTGTGTGGTTTGTCCGCTACTTCTGACAACGTGTCGCAGCTATCGATATTCGAACTTGTCTCTGGGGTCATTTCACGCATTGCTCAATCTCACTCTTTAAACTATGCTGAGCATTAAACACCCTAAAGTAACTTCAGGGTCAACACTTGCAATGTCGACAGTGATCGATTGGTAGCCGCTCTCTCGACTCCCTTTGGCACTGGGTAACGCATCAGCGTTTTTGAGAGATCAAGAGGTATTACAATGAAAATTGGTGAACTCGCTAAAAAAGTAGATTGCTCAGTGGAAACTATCCGCTACTACGAAAAGGTGGGGCTGCTTCACTCTGCTGTGCGCGACACCCAAAATAACTATCGACGCTATAACACCAGCCACTTAGAGCGACTGACTTTTGTGCGCCACTGTCGCGCGCTGGCGATGAGCCAAGAGGAAATTCTGGTGCTATTAGACGCACGCAACCAGCCGAAAGAAAGTTGCGCCTCGATCGATCAGCTCATCGACGACCACATCGGTCACGTGCGCAGCCGTATAGACGAGCTGCAACAGCTAGAAAAGCAACTAGTCGATCTGCGCGCTCAGTGCAAACAACCGCATCAAGCCGGTGACTGCGGAATCTTGCACGGGCTAGACCAAGCTGACGCGCAACTCGGCACGCTCAAAAGTGACAGCCATGTAGGCGGCAGTCACTGAATCACCTTCACGCCGAACACTCCTTTGCTGCTGCACGACGCTTTGCAAATGCCTGCAAGTGTGCAAAAGAGCTTTCCACACTTAGGCACACCAGTGCCCCCTCTTCTGCTAGCTGCTCACACACATCCTCAGGCAAACTGTTGAGTGAATCGCTGGCAATCTGGTTGAGGCGCCCACCAATCAAGACCGGAATGTCCAACTGCTGCGCGTTAAGCTGTGCGCGTAATTCCCGGTAGTAGCTAAGGGCAACACCGTTATAGGTACTCAGTGCAATGCAGTCGACGCCATCCTTGGCCGCCTGTCGCGCCAACACTTTGACAGGTGTCGAAATACCACCATCTAAAACCTCTACTCCCAAATTCTGATAACACATGGTCAGCAGAACCTTGGCGTGCTCGTGTACATCTGAGGTCGCCGCTAGCACTTTGATGTCACTCTGAGTTAACTCTGTGCGTACTTCAGCATCCACCCCGGCGGTTATCTGCTGCGCCTCTTCTGCCAACTCCACGTAAGTCGTGGCAGTGACAACAGGCTTACGCCCGTTCGGACTGTGCTTATCGAGATACCCAGGGCCGTAGAGTTTCTCCAGTCTGCGCGCACCGATACGGCGCAAGGCCAGCAGCATTTCAGCGGGGTCCTCAACATCGAAGCCTCCCTGTGCCAGGCCCTGCAGTACATTGTCGCAGAAAGTTTTGCCCGCTCGATAAATTTGCTCAGCCACATGCTCAACACTCTCCCAGTCGAGCATGGCACCAAACCCAGCCCCCTGCTCAACCAGCCGCGCGG
>JBMZCU010000092.1:0-10277 GCA_049613705.1 Pseudomonadales bacterium
AGAAAGTGAGTTCGCAGTGACTTTAATAACGTGTTTGTTGGCTTACATAAACAGTCGATCTTGTGTTGTACAAACTGTTACATAAATAGTCGATCATAACGCTAGTTTTTCTGACATAAATAGTCGATCATAGGGAGAAATCAGTGGTTTAAGACGATTATTTAAGCTGTACAAACTGTTACATAACTAGTCGATCTTAGTGAAAAGCTTAGTGGTATCAATGGCAAACCTTCATTAGAATGGAAGCTCACAGTCGCTCAAGGATGAAAGGCAAGGTGTTAAATTGAACAAACTCATTTTTGCACATCAATTACGTGCTCTCGCAGTAGGACTTGTGGTTATCTCTCACCTCGTTGGTGTGTACTGGGGGATGCCAAATGTGATTGCTGAGGCGACGTTTGCTGAAGTACAAAACATACCTACACCAAGTTTCACTTCTTTTGCTGATAATGACTATGTGCACTTAGGTCCGTTAGGTGTCGCTATCTTTTTTCTGATTAGCGGTTTTGTCATTCCATTGACGATAGTAAAAGTAAAAGCGCGGGCTTTTTTGGTGAGTCGTGGCTTTCGTATTTATCCGACTTATATTGTCTGCAGCTTAATTAGTTTATGTATTGTTTTTATGTCCGCTCATTATTGGGGGAATGATTTTTCAAAAAGTGCGCTGGATATCGGGCTAAATTTCTTCCTGATTCACAATTACTTTGGCGTGCCTTCGATCGATCTGGTGAATTGGACGCTCGCTGTTGAAATAAAGTTTTATTTATTGATCGCCATTTTAGCCAGCAGTATTCGACGTAAAAAAACGGCGCCGCTATTTGGGTTACTTATTGCGATTAGTGTTCTTAATTTTTATGTACAAGACATTTCTCCCTGGCTAAATAAGGAAGGGGCGGCTGATATTTTTAAGCAACTAATGATTGAGTTCACTTATATAAGTTATATGTTGATTGGGGTGCTTTTTTATTATCACTATACGGGCGCTTTTACGACGAAAAAGCTATTGTGCTATTTGGCCATTGCGTTTGGTTTGTTCTCAATGACGTGGCTGAAAGGTGCTGTTAACGGAGCGTATGCTATTGTTTTGCTAGATTATTGTTATGCTCTGTTGATCTTTTCAGGTGCTTATGGGCTACGTGAAAAATTTAGAGAAATCGTCGTTTTTGATTGGGTAGGGGATATTAGTTATCCGTTATATATCATTCACTCACTGGTTGGTTATAGCTTATTGAATATATTAATTGATCTGCAAATCGCTTATATCGTGGCATTGGCTATCACTCTTTTTTCGATAGGTGTAATGGCTTACGTCATTCACTTATATATAGAAGGACCGAGTAATCGATTTGGTAAAAAATTGGGTGGCGCACTCTAACGTTTTTATTATTAAGTTAGGGGGAAACTAGCTTTTCCTCTAGTGTTAACTTTCTGGTACTATGCGCCACTGTTTTGTTTATAGGCTAAACGCCTTTATTTTATAACTATTGCCCTAATATACGTTAATCAAACGTAACTTATCGCTGTAACCTACTGGACTCTCGTTGCATGAGCGCAAATAAAACTAACCCTCTACATCAGGCTTTAAGCACGTGTAGATCTTCTTTTATAACTGTTGGCTTTTTTAGTATGTGTATCAACTTACTAATGTTGGTGCCGGCATTTTATATGTTACAGGTATATGATCGCGTCGTAACCAGCGGCAGTGAATCAACTTTGTTAATGCTGACGCTGATTCTCGTCATATTAATGGTGACGCTAGGGTCATTAGAATGGGTTAGATCGCGGATTTTAGTGCGCGTTAGTAGCAGATTGAGCATGCAACTTAACAAGAAGGTGTTTAACGCTAGCTTTAAACAGTCGCTCTACTCTGGCGGTGTAATGAGTTCTGCACAGCCGGTACAAGATTTAACCGGGCTGCGTCAGTTCATGACGGGCAACGGTTTGTTTGCTTTCTTTGATGCCCCCTGGATTCCGCTGTACTTGTTTGTGATGTTCGCTTTCCATCCTTGGTACGGCTGGGTTGGTGTGGCCAGTGCTATTTTGCTGACGATTTTGGCAATCGTGAACGAGTATGCAACGAGTAAGAAACTCCAGAAAGCGAATAATGAGTTAAGTGCATCGGGCAATACTTTACGCCAGAACTTAGCGAATTCAGAAGTGATTGAGTCAATGGGGATGCTCAATGACCTTCGCGATCGCTGGTTAAAGAAGCAATACAAAGTTTTAGTCTGGCAGACGTCATCGAGTGATAGAGCCGGTGAAATAGCTTCTATCTCAAAAACACTGCGACTACTTGTACAGTCGCTTATTTTAGGGGTTGGTGCCTACCTGGCGATTAACAATGAAATTAGCCCTGGTTTAATGATTGCCGGTTCTATTTTGTTGGGCCGAGCGCTGGCACCTATTGATCAAATGATCGGCGCGTGGAAAGGCTTTGTTGCGGCGCGTGGCCAGTATCACCGCCTGACTGATATTTTAGGTCGTGTGCCTGAAGAAGATGAAAAAATGTCACTGCCTGCGCCACAAGGGGCTATTCAATTTGAAGCAGCTGTTATTTCGCCTCCTGGTGTTAAACAACCAATTATCAAAGGTATTTCGTTTCAGGCGGCTGTCGGTGACGTGGTCGGCGTAATTGGACCGAGTGCGGCAGGTAAATCGACACTGGCGCGTGGGTTACTTGGTATTTGGCCGACGAGTAGCGGTAAAGTACGTTTAGATGGCGCCGAGATTTTCTCTTGGAATCGCACCGAACTCGGTCCACACATTGGCTATTTACCGCAAGATATAGAACTGTTTGAAGGCAGCATCAGTGAGAACATCGCCCGTTTTGGGGAAGTCGATTCCGCAAAAGTGGTCGCAGCGGCGAAAGCGGCTGGCGTTCACGAATTGATTCTCGTCTTAGAAGATGGCTACAACACTATTATCGGTACTCAAGGTAGTGGTTTATCTGGCGGTCAGCGCCAGCGCATTGGTTTAGCTAGAGCCCTTTATGGCGATCCTTCGCTGATTGTATTAGATGAGCCTAACTCGAACTTAGATGAACCCGGTGAAAAAGCGCTAATGATGGCTATTCAAGGACTTAAACAGCGCAAGGCGACAGTATTTATTATTACTCATCGTCCGAGCGTGTTAGGTGCGGTCGATAAGCTAATGTTACTCAATGATGGTGCGATACAGTTGTATGGGCCGCGTGATGATGTATTAGCGACGCTACAAGGCAAAAAGAACCCTCCCGCTGCACCGAATGTGCAACCACAGACTAGGATAACGACTTAAGACTATGTCAGCAGATATTAAAAAAGATTTGGATGATCAGAAGTCGTCTGCAGTATCTACGCAGCAGGAAGCTGAGCCTTCTGATAACAGTAAAGCACTGGCAGTGGTCGATCGCTTCGAAGAAGAGTTAAACCCGTTAGATGAATTAGAGCCGACAGCTGCAGATGTAAAGACCAGCGATGGTTCAACCAGAACCATAGGTTTTATGATCATCTTAGTGGTGTTTGTATTACTTGGTGGCTGGAGCGCACTAGCACCTATTGATAGTGCGGCACTCGCTGCGGGGACTGTTAAGGTGGAGCATAATCGCAAAACTGTACAGCACTTAGAAGGCGGTATTGTTAGCGCTTTGAATGTGAGTGACGGTGACAAAGTTAACAAAGGCGATGTTTTGTTAGTCATCGATCAGACTCAGGCTAAGGCCGATTTGGGTATCACCTATGGCCAGTTAGTTGTTATGCAAGCGATGCAGGCGCGATTGATTGCAGAGCGTGATAATTTAGATGCTATTGCTTTTAACTTTGAGAATCCGAGTGATCCACGTATCGCTAAGATTATGCAAAGTGAAACGGAGTTATTTCAAGCGCGTAAGCAGTCGCTAAATAGCGAAGTGGGCGTGTTGGAGCAGCGTACGTCACAGCTGCAAAATCAAGTTAAAGGTCTCAAGGCGCTAATTGATAGCAAGGGCCGATTACTGAGCTCTTACGCAGAAGAAATTAATGATAACAAGGCACTTTTAGCTGAAGGGTTTGTCAGTAAACAGCGGTTGCGCGATGTGCAACGCAGTAGAGACAGTCTGCAAGGTGAAGTGGCTGAGCACAGAACGAATATCAGCAGTGTTGAAGTACAATTGACAGAGACACAGCTGAAGATATTACAAGTGCAGCAGAACTTCCGCACTGATGTAGTTAATCGTTTAACAGAAGCCCAGTCTAAAGTTTTTGATTTAGAAGAGCGCATTGCGGCGATATCCGATAAGGTTAAGCGCACCGAAGTACTGGCTCCGAGCTCAGGTATGGTATTAGGTTTGAACATCCATACGGTTGGCGGTGTACTGTCGCCAGGTACGCCTATTCTGGATATTGTTCCAGAGGGCGAAGCATTAATTGTAGAGGCGGAAGTATCAGTTACCGATATTGACCGTATTTCATTGGACATGGCTGCCGATATTCGCTTTAGCGCGTTTAAAAGCGGCACAACACCTGTGATTGACGGTAAGGTCGTTAATATTTCTGCAGACAGCTTAGTCAATGAAGCAACAGGCGCGAGCTTTTATTTAGCACAAGTGGTAGTAACACCTGAAGGTATGGAAAAGCTTGGTGAACTCCAGTTATTGCCAGGTATGCCGGCCGAGGTATTGATCAATACAGGGTCGCGCACATTGCTAGAATACTTGTTACAACCAGCAACCGATGCATTTGCTCGCTCAATGATAGAAGACTAGTAATAACAAGGACAAACAGTCAGTGAATAAACTTAATTACGCAATACTAAGTGCCGCACTTTGCTTCGGTCAATCAGTGCAGGCTGCCGACTTGATGTCCCTCTATCAAGAAACTGTGAAATCATTTCCAGGACTTGATGCATCTGAAGCGCAAATTGAAGCGAGTGAAGCACGAGTGGATCAAGCGGTAGGTGATTTGCTTCCGCAGGTAAGCTTTACCGGATCACGTACTCGCACCCGTCACGAATCTGGCAGCACAGTCACTGATTACAACGGTAAGCGTTATGCATTAAGCCTGACGCAGAGTTTGTACGACAAACCTAAATACGAATATAAGAAGCTTCACCAATCGCTAACTCAGCAAAGTAAAGAACGTTATCTGGGGCTACTAGCGACTGTCTCTGTTGATCTTATTGAGCGCTATGTCACTGTGCTCTCAGCAGAAGATGTACTGTCACAAATCACCGCCGAAAAAGATTTAACGCAGCGCCAACTCGACTTACTGCGCTCAATGTACAAGCGCCAGTTGGCAGTGCTCACTGATGTGCTCGATATCGAAGCGCGTCTAGATGGTTTGAAAGCACAGCAAATAGTTGCTAGAAACGATGTGGCGACTAGCCGTGAAAACCTTGGCGAGCTCGTCGGCCGCGATGTAGTGGAGCCACTGGATAAATTTGTTCAAGAGCTTAACTATGTCGATATGAGCGATAAGCCGAAAAGCTATTGGACTGAGAAAGGCATTGAGAACAGCCATCAGCTCAAAGAGCTAAGAGAAAATATTAAGAGCGCTAAAACAGAAGTGAGCCAGGCGAAAGCGGGCCATCTTCCTACCGTTTCTTTTCGCCTAGAAGCCAATAAAAGTAACATAGGTTTTGAAAACTCTCGCTCTGCTGACACTAACAAGTCTTATGTCGCCTCGCTAAATTTATCTATCCCTATCTATAGCGGTGGCAAAACCAGTGCGCGTAAAAGAGAGCAAGTTGCTAAGCTTCGTGAATCGAGAGCGCAGTATGAAGAGGCGCGTCGCGCAGTATTGAAAGATATTCGCGAAGCTTATTTGGGCGTGACTGCCAATAAAGCGAACATCTCTGCCTCTAAAACAGCGATCGTGTCGGCTGAGAAGTCTTATGATGCGATGAGTAAAGGGCTAGAGTACGGGACAGTGACCGTCGTCGATGTGCTCGATGCTAAAAAAGAAGTGTTGCGCAATGAAATCGAGTTTAGAAAAAACCAATATGACTATGCTGTCAATTGGATCAACTTACTGCGCTTGAGTGGCCAGTTAGATGAAGAGAGCATTACACAGGCCAATGCTTGGTTGGATCTTAAGAAAAACTGATCGATAAGTAATGAAGCTCGTTGTCAATGTAGCGCCAATAGCACCGCCACTGGCGGGAATAGGGCGCTATAGTCGCTATTTGTTAGCGCAGTTAATGTCACAGCAGGGGATTTGCGATCTCAGTGGCATTACGCCTTTTAAAGCATTGGATCGTCAGCAGCTGCAGCAGCGTATTACCGACTGTGACAACTACGCACTACTGCAGAGTGAACAGTCAGCTAATAACAGCATCAAACGTCACTGCTTACGCCTGATGCGGTACCTCCCTTTTAGTTACCCGGCCAAGCGCTTACTCGAGCACTACGGTGCTAGGCGTCATCAGTTTAATCGCGCAGAGACAGTGTATTGGGAGCCGAGCTTTTTATTACTGCCCATCGATCTTCCCTCAATATTAACAGTGTATGACCTCTCTCATTTGAGTCATCCTCAATATCATCCGCCGGCACGTGTTAAGCAGCTGGAAACTCACTTAGAGCGCAATATTGGCCAAGCTAGCCGTATCGTGACCATCTCTGCTTTTAGTAAAGGGGAGATTATTCAGGCTTTTGGTACGGATGCCCATAAAATTTCGATAGTGCCTCCCGCCGTTGATGATAGTTTTAGGCTGCCAGTGAGCGCAGCATCACTAGCCAATTTACACCAGCGATACCAGCTACCACAGCAGTTTATGCTGTCGGTTTGTACCTTGGAGCCGCGCAAAAACTTAGCCACGTTAATGCGCGCGTTCAGTGCACTGCCTAGTCGTGTACGCAAGCATTTCCCACTAGTGTTGGTTGGCGCTAAAGGTTGGGGAGACAGTGAACTGCAAAGCACTATTAATAGACTAGAGCAGCGCGGAGAGCTGATACGTTTAGGCTATGTCTCTCAGCAGGATTTACCTTTACTGTATCGTGCAGCACAGTTACTGGTCTATGTTTCTCTCTATGAAGGTTATGGGATGCCTGTGGCGGAAGCGATGGCATCGGGAACGCCGGTGATCACTGCGAACGTGACTTCGATGCCAGAGGTGGCAGCTGGTGCTGCGCTGTTAGTTGATCCACTCGATGAGCAAATGATTGGAGAGGCGATACAGCAAGTATTGGAAGATCAGGTAATGCGTGAAAAACTGATAACAGCAGGGACTGAAAAGTCGCTGGATTATACCTGGGGGCGCTCGGCAGATTTGCTGTACGATGTGATGCAAGGTTTATGTTAAGAGCGTTAGCCAGCAAGATAACATGGCATAAATTTACCCAGCAGGATAAAATTTTACACTTTAAATACAGTGCGTTAATTCTACTGGCGCTTATGTTGGTGTTCCCGTTGGAAGCGGCTTTACTGATGACTTTTTTGGTTGGTGTCGCTAAAGAGTATTGGGATTATTACTACGGCAGTGGGTTTTGTTTTTATGATTTATTTGCCAATGTAGTGGGAATGGGAGCGGCGTTATGTGTGATATCTTTGCTGCAGCACGTCTTTTAGCGGATTCTCAACAACACGCCATTCACAGGAAAGGTAGCTAGCCCCTTGCTCTTCAACTCCTATATTTTTCTCCTCTGTTTTTTGCCGCTCTCACTGCTGTTGGTGAACCTAGCGCGGCGTTATTGTTCACTGCAAGTGACATTGAGTGCGTTAGTTGCTTGCTCATTGTTTTTTTACGGCTATTGGAATCCCGTTTATCTATTGCTGCTAGTTCCTTCACTGGTTGCTAACTACCTGCTAGGTGGGCGTATTCAGCGCAGCTCACAACGCAGCTATGCCAAGTATTGGATGCTGTTAGGTGTCATCTTAAACCTTGGGTTGTTGGGGTATTTTAAATATCGCAACTTCTTCTTATCGATCGGTAACGACCTATTAAATACCGAGATTACGGTGGTACCGCTGATCTTACCGCTGGCGATCTCGTTTTTTACTTTCCAGCAAATCGCTTATTTAGTGGATGTTTATCAGGCAAAAGTCACCCCTGGGCGCTTAGCTAATTACAGTGTTTTTGTGGTGTTTTTCCCGCAGTTAATTGCCGGTCCTATCGTTCATTACAACACGATTAATCGGCAAATTAGCGCGCCCGCTTGGCGTCAGTTTGATGTCGATTTGTTTGCCAAAGGCCTGATGCTGTTTTCCATCGGCCTGTTCAAAAAAGTAGTGATTGCCGATAACTTAGCGCTGTTTGTTAACCCGATTTACGAGCAGGCGCAGGCAGGCCAGGTAGTGTCATCACTGGACAGTGTGATTGCGATGTTTGGCTATAGCTTTCAGTTGTATTTTGATTTCTCAGGTTATGCGGATATGGCACTGGGGTTAGCGGCGATGTTCGGGATCCGATTGCCGGTGAATTTCGCAGCGCCTTATCGCGCGGCCAGTATCATTGATTTCTGGCAGCGCTGGCACATGACCCTCTCACAGTTCTTACGTGACTATCTGTATATTCCACTGGGGGGCAACCGCCACGGAAAATATCGCCAGTACGGCAACTTGCTCATTACGATGTTATTGGGCGGGTTGTGGCACGGTGCCGGTTGGACGTTCCTGCTCTGGGGAGGTATCCATGGAGGGTTGCTGGTATTGAATCATTTGTGGCGTCGTTGCAACTCACACTGGCAGATATCGCTCAATCGACCACTGTGTGTGCTGGCTACTTTTACGTTAGTTTCTCTCGCTTGGGTATTGTTTCGCGCTGAAAGCTTTGGCGCTGCGCAAAATATCTATTATGGTCTATTCCACCCACAAGGTGTGGTGACAGGGTTAAAGCACGCTTTTGAGCTATTGAGTGTGTCTAGCATTCTCAGCTTACACCCTGCGAGTGTCTATCTTTGGTTAGTGGTTGCAGCATTGATCTGTCTGGTATTGCCGACTAGCCAGAAATTTGTCGGTTATCAGAAAGAGGGAGCTTGGGAAGGCGCTGTATATTGGCGCGCAGCACTGTGTGGTGTTTTGTTATTCATCGCTATCAATCGCATGTCGGCAATGCCCGTTAGCGAGTTTCTCTACTTCAATTTTTAGGTGAACGATGCGTATATTGATGGGGATAGTAGGTGGTTTTTTATTGGCAGCTTGCCTGTGGTGGTTGCTCTTTGCAGGGCAGGTTGGCCATCACACGCCATCGAGCCAGTGGGTGAGAGAAGCTTATCAGTTTAAAAATAAACTAAGTGCTGAGATTGATGCGCCTAAGATAGCCTTGGTTGCTGGCTCTAACGTTATGTTTGGCATTAACTCTCAAATGCTCAGTGATTATTATCAGCAGCCTGTTATTAATCAAGGGGTGAATGCTGGCATTGGTTTAGAGTTCATTATTAACCAAGGTAAGCGGATCTTGCGCCCGGGAGATATTGCGCTGTTGCCTATTGAATATGCGCTGTTCAACTATCATGGTAATACTAACTCTGTGATGGCGGATTATTATGTTTCTGAGGGGGATTTGTTCTATCAGCAGAGTCTTAAATTACAGTTCAATATTCTGAAGAACATTGGCTTAAAAAGGATTTATGAAGGCTATCGAGGCATCCCTGAAGGGTTCAAAGTCGCCGGTTTATACGGTGCTCATAATATGAATGCCCAGGGTGATCAAATAAACTCTCAAAAGACGCAGCGCAGTGCGGGGCAGGCGAATGCGTTGTTGAACCATCAGCCCAGTCGCGATGGAGAAGATTTTTCTGCTGCGAACAGTAGTTGGGATTTTCTTAAAGCATTTCAGGAATACGCTCAGGCGAATGATATTTGCCTGCTCTATATCCCACCGACCATGATGTACAACGAAGGCTATCACAGCATCGAGAGTGAACGGCGCTACTATGAAGGTATACCTGGCATGGCAAGAGAGCAGGGATTAACCTATTTAGGCGATCCTTTTGACTACATGTACGCACCGGACCATTACTTTGATACTAACTTTCACTTGGTCTCAGAATCGCGGGATATGCACACAAAAAATATTATCCAGCTGCTTGGTCCTGATTTAAGTGCACACTGCGTTAAATAACCTGTCTTTCGCTTTTTCACCGCCTTGAGCGATGCTAAAATATAAGCTAATCACCGCATTTATCGACAAGTAATCGATATAGCCTGCATAATTTATCACAATGGATCATGATATAAATGAAAACGATTTACGTCGACTGTACGTTCTTGGCAGCTCACAATGACTTGAATACTGGCATACAGCGCGTTGTGCGCCGCGTCATTGAAAACTTTGAAGTACTCGTCGAGCAGGGACAGCCGTATAAAATCGTACCTGTAAAAATT
>JBMZCU010000093.1:0-10272 GCA_049613705.1 Pseudomonadales bacterium
CTTCATACGAATTTGGAAGCCTCTTTTGAGCGCTTAAGGAAATGCCCCTAATCGCAAAGTGAGTTACCAGCTAATCATAGCTCGGCCCACCCGGCCCCAAACGCACAGCTGAGCGCAATTGCTGATAGACCAATCCATCGAGTCGACAGGGGTGCAGCCCCGGCGACTCGACATAGAGAATATGTTCGCAGATTGGTTCAAAGGCGGCGCGAAAATGCACTGTGCTCTTGACCACTAGCAGTTCAAAATCTAGCGGGTCGACCCCAAGGTGCGGATAGATTGCCAAATCGGTACAAGCGTAGCGCACACTGCTGACAATTACTTGTATGTCAGCATCGGTGTTACAGAGCTTGAGCCGCGCCAGCGGCCCTAACGAGACCTCGCAACCTGCGTACATCGCACCGCTACAGCGAAAGTGGCCATCGCCCAGTGCTAGCACTTCAAACTCGCCACCAAAAGACACCAGATCCTCGCGCAACGAGCTGCCACCCAAATGCAAATGCATCTTGCCTCCCTCTCCTACCTGCTGCGCCCTGACGACTGCTTCGGCATCACAGAGCGCAGCCAACAGTACAGACGAGGCGCCCGCCTGAGCGAGGTCACGCAAAATACCTGTAGTATCCGCACTGCCGCCCGCACCTGGATTGTCCTGCACATCGGCGATGACAACGGGAAACTTCTGAGCCTGCGTACGCACGAACTCAAGGGCTTGCTCGGTGCTCAGCAGCAACTCGGGAAAGCGCTGTTCAGCCTCGAGTACGGCTTCGTAGAAGCGCTGACAAACCTGCTCGACCAGCGCCTTGTCGCCGCCAAAAACGCTGATACTGGCACCGCTGTCGAACACATCCGCCGGGGGAAAGCCAAGCGCAAATTCGATGTGTTCAATCCCGGGGAGCTGTTCCAACTGCCCGAGCAATTGAAAGAGCCCCTGCAGTGGCTCGGAACCGGTGTGCTGGGAAGACAGCGGAATGAGATAGGGAACGTTGACGAACGATCTGTACAGTTTCCCATTCCTTTGCAGTTGCGCTAACTGTAAAAGAGTACGCTTTCCCGTCTCAGCCATATCCACATGCGGATAGGTGCGATACACCGCAAAAGAATCAATTGCCGCAACAAAGTTCGCGCTCAAATTAGCGTGAAAGTCTAGAGCAGCAACCACGGGTATATTGGGTGCCAACACCGCCTTGACCCTGCGCACGATCTCCAGCTCGCCATCACTGAAATCCTCACTCACCATCGCACCGTGTAAATCGAGAAACACCGCATCTAGCGCCTTGATTTCCTGCAGCGCAGTTACTATTTCTTCGATAATCTGATCAAAAGCATCGCGGCACACCAGCCCCGCAGGCTCTGCCGAGCACCAATTGATTGGCAGCAGTGTGTGCCCCGCCTCTCGTGCCGCGGCGATAAAACCAGCCGCGGCAATGTTTAAACCTTCGAGTTCGCGTAACACTTCTGGCCCGCGCAGCATCCCCGGCCAGCCGTCGGCAACGACAAACTCGTCATAAGTGGTCACCTGTGGCGAGAAAGTATTGGTCTCATGCTGAAAGCTGGCAATCGCTATATTCACTGTCTTACACCTCCGCGCCTGCGCGCCACTGTTTCCATTTCATCACGCCATTCGCGCCAAGTGAGAGCAAGGGTCGAGGGGGCAGCTGCGACGGCCCCGATGCCGCAGCAAAAGCCTTGCTCAGGGCGCTGGGCTGAGCAGTGGCCATCTCTGCCACGGCAATGCCCGCCATACTACCTTTGACTGTTCCCAAGCCGTTTTGGCAGCACGCCGACCAGAGCCTGGGGGCCAGTTCGCCGAACGCAGGCGCAGAGTTGAGCGAAAGGCACAGCCGTCCGCCCCAGCGATAAGCCATCGCCACATCCGCCAGCTCGGGAAAACGCGCCTTGAAACTGTGCTCTTGGCGCCGCGCCGCGCGCTGCATCTGGCGCGGCCCTACCGCCAGGGACTGATTTAGAGTGACTTCATTGCGCACCACAATGCGCGCACCACCGCGCAGCGGGTCGTCCACTTTACGCACGGTAGTCCCCATAGGATCAGCCGGTAAAATCCCCCAGTTAGCTTCCCCGCCCAAGCGCTCGAGTTGCGATGCGCTCAGCGCATGCGTCATCGAGGCATAGGTAAAAACATGCATCAGGCGCTGCGGGAAAAAGCCGAAAGATTGAATGTGCCCATTGACGGCCAAAATGACTTGCCGCGCACGCACCTGCCCGCGCGGCGTCTGCAAGGTATAGAGGTCACCATGGTGTAGCGTAATCACCGGCGTGTTACAGAAAACCTCAACGCGCGGCTGTAGCGTATCGGCCAGTGCGTGCAGATAGGCCGCCGGTTGAATCATCGCCGCTCCTGGAGTGAAGAGCCCACGGCGATAGTAGTGACTCCCCGTCAGATCCTGTAATGTCTGGGCGCTGCGCCACTCAAAGGGCTCGTTCAGGGCCTTGAGGTGCGCCGCATACTGCACCAGATGCTGCTCACCCACTGCTGTCGCTGCCGCGGTCATTTTTCCACTGCGCGCGAAGACACCCGCATCGACAGAGCGCTCGGCAGCAACGCCCGCAGCAAAGTCGATAGCGTGGCGGTTGTAGGCAATCTGCTGGCGATCCGCCTCCAGCGCACCGGCGTAACTGTTGGAGTTCAATTCATGAGGTAAATCGAGCATGAAACCACTGTTGCGCCCACACGGTCCAGCTGCAAAATCGGTTGCCTCAAGCAGTGCAATACGCTCGCTGCTCCCCAGCAACTGGTGCAGCCTGCGCGCGGCAGATAACCCCGCAAACCCTGCGCCGACAATCGCCCAATCCACCACCAAATCCTTTTCCAGGGGGTTAAAGTCATGTGGGTTTGGCAGCAGCGCTCGCCATGCAGCCACACCTGGATCGCGCGGTAACTGAGTCACTTTCCGCCGCTTATTCACTGTCTCTCCACCTCGCCTTCCACTTCCCCTGACCGCTGGAGTATCGAACAAGTAAAGCGCTTGGGCAAGTGATTACACGGCCTGTAATACACGCTAAAAGCATGTGGTTATTAAGAAATTTACCTATAGGACAAAACAAGCACACTTGCTTGAATAGTGTCTCCTTCCACCACAATTCGCACACAACTACTAAGGTCAGGGTTATGCCAACTAAAAACGCTGGACACGGGCGCTGCGATATCACTGTTGACGGTGACCTTATCGTGCTTGAGGCATACGGCCCCTGGAACAAAGAGTTCTTTATACAGCTGCACACCGACCTTTACTACAGCGCCTTAGAGTTGAGAGACAGTGGCTGTGAGCACTACGGTATCTTAGTCAACATGCACGGCAACGCGCTGCTTGTACAAGATGCGATCGACTACCACAGTGAGTTTGTCAAACTCGCTCAAACCGATGCCGTAGCGATGGACCTCTGCGATTGTGATACGCCCGGGATTACTCGCGATATTTTCAACCGGATCTACGCCTGCGGCAGTTTCGACTACGCCTTTTTTGAACGGCCGAGCGAGGCTAGAATTTGGCTCGAGCAACGCATTAAATCCAAAAGGCAGAACCTTGATCATCCAGAATCCGCGCCCAGTATCGCCTGAGGACAGCTCACACCTCTAGCGCACAGAGTTAACGATCCAGACATAGTACCCCAGCGCTAACGACCCACTGGCGCCACTAAAGTAACGCTTAAAAATACACTTGAAAGCAGCGAAATTGTGGATTGTGCTCAGCTGCGCTCCTTTGATCTCAGCCCTGCACCTACAGCGGTATTAACGCAGTTTGGTTGCCCTACCCGAACAAACAGCGGTGTGCCTGTGCTGTTGTTGAGTACGTAATATTCTCAAACGCGTGATCGATATCAATTTTTACGTGCGTAACTTTCGTAAGTTTCGCCACTTAAGCGGATAAATCCACAGTAAAAAAATTTACTCGTTCCCGTTACTAAACATTAAAAAGAGGCCTAATTACAAAGAGATAAAGCAAGAAAACAGAGGAAACAAACTTGCCGACAAATAAGTTATGCTACGCTAAATTACACTTCGATAAACTTTGCTTATCGAGTGATAGATCCTTTTGAGTTGTCGCCCTCTGAGGCTTTTTGAATAATATCAGTAACAATAATGCTGGCTGTCGACAATGCATCGCAGCCCTTGTTGCCCATGCAACAGAGGATAAACGAGATGACAACTTCCCCCCTGATCACTGCGCAACTGTCCGGCGAGCACGCCTTGACACTGCGCCCTGTCGCCCAAGTAATGGACCTAGAGCGCCTCGGCGCTGCGCATCAGAGCCGCTTGAGTTTTATGCGCACCTTAGTGCGACGCATCATGCGCGAGCGCTGGAAAATCAACGCCGAGCGCATGGAACTTGACGATCAGGGTTACGGTACCGTTGTCTACAGTATTGTCACCGCACAGAAGCACTACAGCTTTGTACTGTTCTCGAACTACCTCTCCCCCGAAGAGCGCAACGATCGCGTCATTGCCAGCAAGTGGGATCTCACCATGGCACTGGTCGATGGCCCCGTCAGTGACGCCTATGTGGAGCAGCTGCGCGACAATGTTCCCAAACAGGAGGCTGGGCGCGTCGATGCGCGTGTTTTTGTGCTTTCACGTGCCAATCGCAGCGCGCGCAACTTCGATTACGTGATCGACTGCCTGAGCCGCGGCGAACAGCCATCGACAGCTAAAATTTCACAAGTGGGCTATCTCTATCGCACCACGGCCGTCTACGGCAGTGGCAAACTGGGCATGGCAGATTGGGAACGTGTCAAAACACACTGCCCAGATTTTGCCAGCCCCTTCTGTGCCGAGATGTTTGTCTGCCTGATGCTGCGCAACTTCAGCCTGTTTCAAGTAGAGCACATCGCCCGTGAACGCAGCCCCGATCACTATCAACCACTCGAACTCACGATCAAACGCTTTTTCGGTATCGGCAACTCCACTGGCTTGGGCATGGCGCCCTATCTGATCAACCACCCACAGTTGGTGAGCCGCTGGGTCGAAATACGCGAACTCGCCCTGGCGAGGGTACGCAGCCTAGGGGCTGTGAATAGCGATAAAATAGCACAGCTAAAAGCGCTGCTCGTGCGCTGTGCTGGCCACACGGAACAAACAGTCACCGAAGATGACTGGCAGAGCGCAAACAACCATCGCGTACTGAGTGAGCTAGAGGCGCTGCAACAACGTGCCGATCAAGCGCTGACAAGCTGGGATCAACTGATCGAGTTCAGTGAGCAGCAGTGTTCTCTCCAGGGCCAAGAAATGCTGGTATCTGTGCTCTTAGAGCTCTACCCCGAGTACGTCGACGAGCTGGAAAACCACCTCGTGGTTGAGGAGAGTTTAGACTTAGACCCACTGATGAGCTTAGCTCAATTGCAACAGCTCATCGAACAGCGTTACGACTGGGCACTTAGCTACAATTTCGACGCCCCCGAGGCGAGTGAGACCTTCTGGTACCGCTCAGAGGAAAAAATGGAGCCCCGCCTTGGCAATGCCCAGTGTGAACCTGGCCTAGACAAGCAGATGCCCCTAGGTGTCGCCCGCGATGCCCGCACGTGCTACGACGCCCTAAAAGCCTACTGCGCCGAGTATCCTGCGCACAATGTCGCCAATTTCATGCTGCGCCACCCAGAACACCGCAGCATTGTGCGCCGCATGCAGAGCATGGCGCGCTGCCACTACGGTGACATCCAAGCCAATTTGCTGGATAAAAATGTCCTGCCGATGCACTTGTTGCGCTGCAAGCTGGCTTTCTTTGGTGTCGGCAAGTTCGACCCGCGCTCCAAATTGTGGGTGCGCAATACCATGTTCCAGGGAGCGCCATTGCTCGAAGAGATCAACCAGAGTTTTAGCGACGACTGGTTTATGCCACTGGCTCCAAACAGCGACGAGGCGGGAGAATAACCATGCAAGTATCGATGAACGAATTGAAAGCCGCGCTGCGTCGCTGTTTTGAGGCGACCGGCTACTTTATCGGCAACTACGAAGATGCCGCCGACATGATTGTCTGGCTGGAGAAACACGGGCTAAACGGGCTCGCCGAATTCGAGCGCACCCTGCCCTTTATCGACTGCGATCAAGCAAAAGAGCTGAGTACTGTGACCTACGAAGACAACAGCTCGGCGATCATCGACAGCCACAATCGCAGCTCGCTAAACTGTATCGCAACCGCTGTCGATTTAGCCTACGCAAAGGCGCTAAGATGCGGTGTCGCGAGCGTGACAGTACACAACTGCCACAACCGAATGTTTGTGCTCAAAGCACTGACTGACTGTGGGCGGCGCGGCGTCAGCGCGGTTGCCTACTGGCGCAACGGCAGTGGCGAAGTGCGCGAGCACACCGCCGCCATTGGCGCTGGGCAACGCTACCCAGATTATCAAGCCGCCGCAACGCACCTCGATGCCGCTGAAGAAAGTCATCAGACACTCGAGATCATCTGCAGCGCGCGGGTGGATTTACACTCCTCGCTGCAACACAGCGATCAACTCGGTGAGCTAGAACATATCAGCGCCCAGCAGATCGCGCGCAACAAGGCGCGCAACGTCAAACAGGGGATATGCATAAGCGAGTCACTGTGGCACCGGATCAATCAAATCGGTGAAGGCGTACTGGTCGAGAGCAGTGAGCAATCGCGCCAGGGTGCCGGCGCTTAATTCTACGCGATTACTCAAAGGCCACTTCGCAGTTGAAGTGGCTCTTTTTTTCTTGTTAGAACATATCAATAAGCCCCACTTCCAGCACAATTTAGCTAGCAAAAATCCCCTGTGAACGTCTGACACCTGTCACTGCAACATTCGCTAGAGGGCGACTTTACTCACCACTACACTCCCTTTGAGAGCCTCAGCTAGCGCTCACCTCGAGCACAATTTTTCCGGTCGCGCGCTTAGATTCACTCCAAGCATGTGCCTGCGCCGCTTGCGCCAGGGGAAACACCTTATCGATAATGACTTTCACCTGCCCACTATCAATGAGCTGCGCTATTTTCCTCAGATCCTGTGCATCGGGCGCCACCCACCAGCGCTGATAATTAACATCGAGCCCCGCCGCCAGTGTTTGATCTATTTCATCTAACAGTGAAATCAGATGTCCACCTGGGCGAATCACCTCGAGTGAGCGCTGTAGAATGTCGTCGCCACCCACTGCGGCTAAAACAGCATCGAGCTTGCCAACCTTATCTTCAAAGCGCTCCACCCGGTAGTCAATCAACTGATCCGCTCCCAGAGACTTCACAAACTCATGCTTGGCCTCAGATGCGGTTGCTATCACATAAGCACCCAGTGCTTTGGCGATCTGCACGGCAAAACTACCGACGCCGCCCGCGGTATTATGGATAAGTACCTTATCGCCAGCCTTGAGCTGACAACCCTTGACTAACGCCTGCCAAGCCGTTGTTGCCGCAAGAGGAACTGCAGCAGAATCCAGTAGACTCAGAGTCTCAGGCTTGGCAGTCACCAACTGACTTTCAACGGCGATATACTGCGCGTAACCACCTTGAGCGGCGATAGGAGCATAGCTAAAAACCGCGTCCCCGAGTTCAAAACCCGTCACCTGTGCCCCTATTTCTGCGATTTCTCCTGCTACGTCCCAGCCCAATATTAAAGGCAACTGGTGGTAGCCGGACTCTTTCAGATAGCCATCGCGAATCATCCAGTCCACTGGGTTTACCCCGGCAGCACTTACTTTGATTAACACCTGATCTGCACGAATGACCGGACGCTCAATTTCCGCATGGATCAATTTTTCGGCATTTCCGTACTCGTTTATATACACAGCTTTCATCATCGTCTCTCCAAGTGACACCTATTGTCTACAGGGTTACTTTGGCAGGCCAGATACATATCGTCTAATTGATAATTGATATCTTATATATTGATAATTATGATGTTTTAACCATATTTATTGAGAGTGCTAGATGGCAAACACGGATCTAAATTTACTGGTGATTTTTGACACTATCATGCAGGAGCAGTCCATCACGCTCGCAGCAGAGCGGATGTCGATGACTCAGCCCTCAGTTTCAAATGCGGTCTCGCGCATGCGTCATGTGTGGGGAGATCCTCTCTTTGTCAAACAGGGCCGCGGGATACGCCCCACACCTTTCGCAGAGAACTTATGGCTAGAAATTAATGAGCCGCTACAGCGTATTCGCGCGGCAAATACACCTACCAAGTTTGATCCCAGCCGGCTCAAAACTTCCTTTCGAATCGCATTGACAGACTGGATGGTCGATTTATTCTGGCTACCTTTGCGACGCATCATCGAGGCACAAGCCCCCGGCGTTAATCTCCACGCAGTCCCTTACACTGTCAACGGTGAGGCGTTGTTGCGCAGTGCCAATGTCGATCTAGTGCTTGATTACTACGAGGGCAGCGACAACAAAATTGAGAGTCAGCATTTATTTGATAACCATTTTGTCTGCGCGATGCGCTACAACCACCCACTCGCAAATAAGACGCTGTCTCTCAAGGACTTTGCTCGTGCTGAGCACTTATTATTCTCTCTCTCGGGTGAGGCTGCTGCCAGTGTCGACAGCGTACTGCAACAGCAGAACATGCACCGAAGAATCGCTATGACAGTCAACCACTCCTATCACATCCCTAAACTGCTCGCTCATACAGATATGATTACGACTGTGCCATTTCCACTCATTCTGGACAGTGTTGAGCGAGGGTCACTGATCATCAAAAAGCTCCCCTTTCACTTATGCCCCGCTCCCATCTCCATGACATGGCATCACAGGCAGCAACACAGCGCGCAGTCACTGTGGCTTAGGAGTAGTATTCTCAAAGTACTGCAAAACGATTTATCTCAGCGTTTGCTGTCCCCTCCTTTTTAATTCTTGGAAGGATACAATAATACTGTTATCTGGACGCTTCTGAAGCATCTGAGTCTTGCAAAATAAAATCCACCAGCGCCTGTGCTGGCGGTGTCAGTGACTTGTTATTCAACATCACAATACCAATCGAGCGCTCGATGTGCGGTTGCTTGAGCGGCACAAATACTAGCTTTGTGCTGTCCTGGGGAAAGGCGTACCAGGGCAGCGTCGTGATCCCCAACCCCGCCTGCAGCATCGCAATCAGCGAGATCATATTCGAGATATAAAACTGGCTGTGCTCTACCAATACCTCAGCAGCGCTGTCGCGCAGTAGCCGCGACGTGCCGTTGGCGATCATCTTGTAGGGCTCAAGTGCTTGCCACTCTAGGCTCTTCGCCTGTGCAAGCGGGTGCTCGCGCGGGCAGACCACGCCAATTTGATCGCGCCATATGGGGATAAAACGCTTGTCGCTGTGCCGCTCTTGATCCACCAAGTGACTAATCGCAAAGTCGACCTGTTGATTTTCCACCATCTGCAGCACAGCATCGGAATTATCATCGTAAAAGCTGATGTGGAGTGAGTTGTGATCGGCGATAAAACGCTGCAGTAAATCAGGCAGCACACGGCTGGCGATAGAAGGCACTGAAGCCAAGCGCAAGTGACCGCTGCGGTGTTTGGCCAACAGCTGCATATCGGCGGCCACCCTATCGTGGTGTTCGATCAACTCCTTCGCCTTTGGCAGAAAGTACTCCCCAAACGGAGTCAGTTCGGCGCGCGCCGATTTACTGTTTCTTTTTTCAAACAGTGACTGGCCAAGTTTGGACTCCAGGTCACGCACCGAGAGTGATATAGCAGGCTGTGTGCGATGCGCTTTTTCCGCCGCGGCGTGGAACCCCTTGAGCTCAGCTACCCACACAAAATGGCGCAGCTGGGTCGTCTTTAGATCGGCAATCAAAATAAGACTCTCTTATCAAATGATATTTTTTATTAATTTTTGTTATTGAATCATATTCCCTATTATCGATTCAATTACATTTGGAGGTCACTATGTCTAATTCTATCTTTCAGAACTACATCGCCGGCGAATGGGTCGACGGAACGTCTAGCATCGCCAACATCAGCCCTGGCGACAGCAGTGACACTATCGGTCACTACGCGCAGGCAGATGCAGAGCAAACTCGCGCGGCAATTGCTGCGGCACAGTGCGGACAGATCGAATGGCAAAAAAGTGGCCTAGAACAGCGTTACACCGTATTGATGAACATCGGCAACGAATTGATCGAGCGCTGCTTAGAGCTCGGGACTATTCTCGCCCGTGAAGAAGGTAAAACCATCGCGGAAGGTAAAGGTGAAGTTTACCGCTCCGGTCAGTTCTTCCAGTACTACGCTGCTGAGGTACTGCGTCAAATGGGTGAGACAGCTGAATCCGTACGCCCTAATGTGAGCATCGAAACGTATCGCGAGCCAGTCGGCGTTG
>JBMZCU010000094.1:0-10252 GCA_049613705.1 Pseudomonadales bacterium
CAGTATCAACCACCCCAGTGAAGCCGAACTCATCGCACGCTGGAACCGCCGCGAGAGCGCGGCAAATAGACCACTACACACGTAGACAAGTGGCCTATTGTGATAGGCCGTTGACACTAGAGAGATAGGCTTAAGACAGTGCAGCTGGTGCACGCTTTCCAAAGATAGGAAACTGCGACAGTAACACCCCGGCGAGCATCAGTGCACAGCCAGCGAACTGGCGTGTACTGAGCTGTTCATCTAGCCACAGCCAACCGCCGAGGGCGGCAAATAGCGCTTCCAAGCTCATGATGATCGCTGCGTGAGAGGCCACCGCATCGCGCTGTCCCACCACTTGTAAGCTGTGACCAATTCCCACAGTTAAGACCCCTGCAAAGAGCAGTGGCTGCCAAGCATCCAGCATGTTGGTCACTGTGGTACGCTCACCCTCCCAGATGAGCGCGAGGACAAAGCCGAGCACCGCACAAAAGGCAAACTGCACTAGCGATAGCAGCAAGTTATTGAACTGCATGGCGAACTTGTCAATCAACAATACATGTAGCGCCCAAAAAGCAGCGCCGATCAAAATCAACAGATCGCCGCGGTTGATCGTCAGCGCTTCGCTCACACTCAGCAGGTAGAGCCCAACGAGCGCCAGCGCACCGCCGATCCATGTATTAATGCCTGTTTTCTGCGCCACAGCCAAGGCAAACACCGGCACAAAAACAATATACATACTTGTGATAAAACCGGCGTTCCCAGCCGTAGTGTACTGTAACCCGGCCTGCTGAAAGCTCGAGCCCATAAAGAGCACTAACCCTGCTAGGCAGCCCTTAATCAGCAACTGGCGGCTTCCCTGCCAAGCCGATCTAGAGACGAAGAACAGCAGCGGTAACAACACGGCCGTGCCCAGTGCAAAGCGCGCGGCATTGAACCCCAGTGGCCCCAAATAGTCCAAGCCTATATGCTGTGCCACCAGCGAAAAGCCCCATACGGCGGCCACCAACAGTAAGATCAAATCCGCTCTTAGGCTTTTAGATAACATCTCAGTTTCCTCACAGTAAAGGCGCCTAAACTACCTGCTGTTGATCTGTGACAAAAATCAAAGTTCTCATAGCACATGAGCAAAACTCAAGTACTCGAAACGCTTTATATCACGGGGCCTCAGAGGACATCAGCGCTGCAGTCAAAACCCTCTTTTGCAGCGCCGTTTTCAATGTGATCTAAACCCTTAAACGCGATTGTCGGCTAAACGGGCTTTCGCTATGATTCGCCGACATTGGCGCACTATGGTTAAACACATGTGCCGATCAAAGAGCTCTGCTGTATACGCTACGTATAGCGCTGACACCTCTGGGTGTAGCGCAGCAGCGGTCTCAACGATAAAAAAATCTCGACGACGATCGGGAAATATAAGAGAACCGCGTATGTTACTACCCTTTAAGTCACTCCTCGTGTTCGAGGCGGTGATTCGCAATCGCAGTTTCACCCGCGCTGCCGATGAGTTGAGTGTGACGCAGTCTGCTATTAGTCATCAGATTAAAAACCTGGAAGACTATTTTAGTGCAAAGTTAATCGACCGCTCAGGCCCCAGTATTGCACTGACGGCCGACGGCGAAATTCTCTATCGCGATCTCTCCGCCTCTATGGCGCTGCTACGCCGCAGCGTCAGCAACCTCAAAGCCAACCTCGCGCGCACGCCGGTAGGTATTTCGGTGCGCTCGCACTTCGCACTGAAGTGGCTCTCCGCTAAACTGCGCGAGGCCGACTTCAATTTCGATTTCCGTTTTTACCACTCCAACGAACCCGCGGATTTCACCAACCCCGACTTACACGTCTCGATAGAGTGGCTGCACCTTTCAGAAGTCCCCGACAACGCGCTCTTACTCGTTGAAGGCAATCTGACCCCCGTGTGCAATCCCTCGCTGCTCGAGGGGGTCGATGAGCCTATCACGCCTGCGCTTTTACAGCGTTTCGCACTGTTGCACGAAAACGATGTCACCAGCTGGCACGAGTGGTTACAGCTGGCAGGCGCACCGGACCTGCAGCCCAAACGTAACGAGTTCTACAGCGATACCAATGTGCGCCAACAAGCGGCAATCGAAAAACAGGGGTTCGCGCTAGCTTGCCCTGCACTGATCGAAGACGATCTCACGCAGGGGCGCCTGGTCTGCCCTTTCGAACAGCAGCTCAACAGCTACTCCTACTACCTCATTGCCCCCCAAGACAGGCTTAATATTCCCCGTGTCAGAGACTTCGTCTACTGGCTGACCCACGCCTCGATCATTTGATACCCCTCTTCTAATACTCTAGTGCGCCCCTGTGGCGCACGCTGATAACGTACACAGCGCCACCTTTGATAAGCATCATAACCGTGTGCAATACAACGGCGCGTGCAGCACAGCGTTTAACGCAGTGGTATCAGTGAAAGACTGTAAATACTGCTAGTGATGCAGTGCGATGAAAGGCGCGCTAAAGAGGAACTTAATTAACGCAAACAAGGCGGGATATACAAAAGCGCGGGGCACAGCCTGCTACGGCCATGCCCCACTATCAATAAAAAAAACAGGTGCGCAAATAGCCGCACACCTGCTACGTACAACTGTTACTGGCTGTCTTCTCGCAAACCGTCGCGGTAGAGCGCCTTGATCAGCGCCACTGCCATGAGGATCATCATAAAGGAGAAGGGAACAGCCCCCACAATCATCGCCGCTTGGATGGTTTTTAAGCCACCTGCCAGTAGCAGTGCCCCGACGATAGTCGTCAGAATCATGCTCCATACGATGATGTGTGTTCTGCTTGCCTGCTCTGCAGAACCGCCCGCGCTGATGGTGTTAACAACGAGGACCGCTGAGTCCGCCGACGTCACCAAGTAGGTCAGCAATAAGATTAAAATCAACACTGACATAATCGTCGCGCCCGCTGGCAGCATAATGTTGATAGTCTCGTAGAGCTGTGCTGTCAGACTCTTAGCGTAAATGGCCCCATCGGCGACGCCACTTAGCTCCAAGTCTAGCGCTGTACCGCCGAGCAAGGTGAACCAAATGAAGCACATGATGGAAGGCACAATGATAGCGCCCAATGCGAACTCGCGAATGGTGCGGTTTTTAGAGATACGCGCCAGGAAGATCCCCACAAAAGGTGCGAAGGCAATCCACCACGCCCAGTAGAAGATAGACCACCAACCCTGCCATTCACCTGGACTTCCCGCACCATCAGCAGGGAAAACGGTAAAGGTCAATGCCGGCAGGTGCACAAGGTATGAGAACAGGCCCTTACCCATGAGCTCGAACGCGAACATGGTCGCACCGAAGATCATAAAGAAAGCCAGCAGACCGAACGACAGAATCATGTTCACGTTACTCAGCCACTTGATCCCCTTGCCGACACCCGAGAGTGCTGAGATGGTCGAACACACCATGACTATCGCCAGTGCAATGAGCATAGATGCTGTAGAGGGTGAACCGTCAGCGGCAAGCAGCCAAGCAGCACCTGTAATGTTGTGCAGCCCAGATGAGAACGAGGCAAGGCCCAATCCTATCGTCTGGCCGATACCCAGTAAGGTGGCAATGATGGCCGTGATATCGACCACGTGCCCCAGGTTGCCCTCCAGCTTTTTGCCAAAGATCGGCGCCAGGGTCGAGCGAATGGTCAGCGGTAGCCCACGCGAATAGCTAAAGAACGCCAGCGAGATCCCAATCAGTGCGTAAGTCGCCCAAGCACCGAATCCCCAGTGTAGGAAAACATACTTATAAGACGATTCGATGGCCGATGCGGTCTTCGACTCGGCCAATCCGTCGATCGCGCTAATCGTCCCCGCGCTAACTTCTGCGCGATACTGCGTCCACAGGTCAGCGCCTTCGGCCAGCGAGATGTTTGCCGCGCTAAAAGCGGAGCGAATAGCCTCGGCACTGATCCGGATCTCGGGGTTGTCGGCCAAGTGGTAGATCGGCTCCCCCGTGGCGTACCCTAGCATGCCGATACCGATACCGGCACCGAACATCATCGAGAACCAAGAGAAGTTTGAAAACTCCGGCTTCTCCCCGGCGACGCCGAGTTTAACTTTACCCCATCTGGGGTGCAGCGCGACCAGTAAACAAGTTAATGTGAAAAACCCTATTGCCCACGTGTAGTAGTAATTCAAGTGGGAAAACGACCAATTCTTCATGTCGCCGATGATCTGGCCGGCCACATCTGGATAGAAGATGCACCAGACAACCAACAGCGCCACGGCAATTTTTGAGGTCAGGGTTACTAAGCGGTTAAACCCATGATAAAAGCCACTTTCAGATAGCTTTATGGTGAGTTTTTTTAACGGTGGTGATATAGCCAAATTTCTACTCCTGTTTTTATTATTCATAGCGGAGCCGCCAATACCCAATACAGCACGTGTACCGGGACTCCTTTCGAGTGATCGAGTGCACAGCCGATAGCGCAGTACCTGCCTACACCTGTCACCTCGCTCGACACGATAGAGCCTCTCTAAACGTTCTCGTCTCGTTGTTGAAGCCGGTGGGCCCATTTGCGCCCACGCACCTTCATTAGATCACCAGCTACGGCAAATCTAGGGTGCAACATAGCAGTGCACACGAGCGCGCGACCAATCGATTTTCCACACCCCCTATGAACTCCTTTCATACAGCACACAACACGACACGCGCTTGCCAAATTTCTGCATTTTGGCTGTCTTTTATCCTGTTTTCTGCGCGCTTAGCCGCTAAAAATCCACCTGATGAATTTAACTCATACCCAGTGCATTTTTTGAATTGGGAGCACCGAATGCGAATTGATAGATTTGCGCCATCAGCTACGACATCTACCGGCATGGAGCGAACTCCGTGCATCCGAGAAAACCATAAAACAAACAATACTCGCCAACGTGTAGTGCGAGTTAAGACACAGACAAATTCGGAGAGACCTGTATGTCCACTATTGCAACGGACCGCGTCAGCGAGCACGACCTATCCTTTTTCCAGCAGGGCGGTAGCATCAAGCGCGGCCTGCCACCGAGCGCCTACACCAGCGAAGATTTTTGGCGTCGCGAAAAAGAACAGCTGTTCCCCAACAACTGGGTGCTGGTCGGCTTCGCCCACGAGATGAGCAAGCCTGGGGATGTCATGCCGGTCACCGTCGGCGACTCTCCTATCGTCTTGGTTCGCAACCGCGACGGCGCTATCAAAGCCTTCCACAACGTCTGCCGCCACCGCTGCTTGAAGCTGGTCGATGAACCGATGAATGTCGGTCGAACGCTGAAGTGCCCCTATCACGCTTGGGCCTACGGCTTAGACGGTGCCTTGCGCACGACCCCTTACTTCGGCGGTGAAGAAGCGCAGTCCGCCCCAGAGGGCTTTGACCCTGCGGACAACAGCTTGGTCCCAGTGCGCTGTGAAACCTGGCACGACTGGGTCTTCGTCAACGTCAGCGGCGACGCACAGCCCTTTGAAGATTTCATCGCCCCAATCGTCAACCGCCTAGAGGGCATGGACTTTAACAACGCCAAGCTGGTTGGGGTTATCGACCTCGGTGTTGTCGACTGCAACTGGAAGTTCCTCGTGGAGAATTTTATCGAGCCCTATCACGTACAGTTCGTCCACGCCTCCACCACAGATCAGCCTCTGGTCGATCACTACATCGTAGATGACGGTCACTGCCAGGGCAGCGCCGTAGATCTCGAGGAGAGCGATGAAGGCGGCGACGGCAGCGGCAACACCTTGGCTGTCAGCTCACGCTATCTGACGCTTTTCCCAACCTTTGTGTTCGGCCGCTACTTCCCAGATCAAATGGGCGTGCACCTAAACATTCCCCTCGGGCCGAACAAAACCTTACAGCGCCGCGCAATCTACATGACAGACGGCACGGAACTGAGTGCAGAAGACGCCGAGAAGCTGAAACAGCTTTGGGTCGATGTACACATAGAGGATCACGAGATGTGCATCCGCTTACAGGAGGGACGCAAGTCCAAAGTCGCCTCCAACGGCGGGGTGTTATCACCGCACTGGGAAAAGAGCGTACGCAACTTCCAAGAGCAAGTGATCGACGCCGTTAAATAACCACAGTGTACACGGATGTACGCAACACATAACAAAAAAACAGACACTAAAAACAAGAGAGAACCGCAATGTCAGAGAATCCAGCAATCAATTTCCGCCTCGACCACACTATGATCCGCGTGCTCGACTTGGAAAAGTCTCTGGACTTTTACTGCCGTATCCTCGGCATGAAGGTCTTGCGCAATACAGACTATCCAGAGGGTCGCTTCACCAATGTTTTCGTCGGCTTTGGCCCTGAAAACGACACCACCACCCTGGAGTTAACGCACAACTGGGATCAAGCAGAGCCCTATGAAACCGGTCGCGCCTACGGCCACATCGCCTTCAACGTCTCTAGTGTTGTCGACGCGATGGCCTACCTTGAAGAGCAGGGTGTGACTATTCGCAGCCCAGCCAAACCGATGAATCACGGCACCCGTATGCTCGGTTTTATCGAAGATCCCAACGGCTACGTGATCGAGCTCAACGAACCACTCAACAAGTAAGTTTGAACCGCCTGCGCGCTCTGCACAATGCTGATCGCGCATCACTGCACCACCACAAAAGAGCACCGCTAACAATAAAAGGAATGCACCATGCCAAAACCTACGCTATTTAAATTCTCAGACATCGAACATCGCCTAGTAGAGCTCGAGCCAGGCGGTACGTACATCAAACCTTGGGTCAACGTAAAAGTCAGCGAAAGCATGGCCGGTGGCGTCAACTTCTTGAACAACGTCTCCGTACCCTGGAACCTGGAAGTCGATGAAATCGTCTTCGTCAAAGAGGGTAACTTCCGTTTGATCGCCGACGGCGAAGCCTACCAGTGCGCCGAGGGTGACGTGCTCTACATGCCCAAGGGCATGGATGTGAAATACGAGTGCGACGAGAAGTGCGTCATCTTCTACGCCGTCTACCCGGTCGACTGGAAGCAGAAGCTGGGCATCACTGAAGTCCCGGGCATCGATCCTGAAGATATGTAACCACTGCTGTACCTGCGAGGGGGCCGCCACAACCCTCTCGCAGCGCTTTTGATTAATTTGAGACCGTAACACACCTTTGAAGCCCCTTCTCTGACAGCGAGTACACGCATAGCGCAGCAGAAGACCCAGAGTGTCGCTGTCCCCCATCGAGGAGCCATCCTGTGAATTCCAGTGCTCTAACCGTGCGCATCGAAAACATCGAACAACTGACAGCCGACGTGCGCAGCTACCGGCTGACCCCGCTTGACGGCGGCGAACTGCCCACTTTTAATGCCGGCGCCCACATCGACCTCTTACTGGGCGAAGAGCTCATTCGCCAGTACTCTCTGTGCGGCGACCCGCAACAGCGTGGCAGTTACCAAATAGCGGTGCTCAAAGACCCGCACAGCCGCGGCGGCTCGGACTATATTCACGCCGAACTCAACGCGGGCGATACCCTCACCATCAACGCACCGCGCAATCACTTCGCGCTGGACGAGAGCGCCGCGCACTACCAGCTGATCGCCGGCGGCATTGGCATCACGCCCATCATGCTTATGGCAGCGAGATTGCAGGCGCTGGGCAAGTCATTCACCCTGCACTACCTCTGTCGCAGCGCTGAACAAGCCCCCTTTGCCAGCCAACTTAAAGAGCAGTTTGGCGATGCTCTGAATTTCCACTTTACCGGTGGCGATGCCGCCAAGCGCCTAAATATCGAGGCGCTGTTCGCCGCACAACCTGCGGGCACTCAGGTCTATACCTGCGGCTCTGAAGGGCTACTGCAGGCGATTTTAAACGCGGGCGAACAACAGCCCCATGTCAAGATACACTTCGAACGCTTCAGCGCGGCCCCCGTCGATAGCAGTGACGACAAAGCGTTTGAAATCGAGCTCTCAAGCAGTGGTGAGCGCCTCAGTGTGGCGCCCGAGCAGAGCATCCTCGAAGTTTTGCAAGCGGCCGGCCACAGCATAGATACCATGTGCAAAGAGGGGCTGTGCGGCAGTTGTGAAGTAGAGATGCTAGGCGGCGAAGCAGACCACCGCGATAGCGTGCTCAGCGACGATGAAAAAGCCGAGCAGAGCGTGCTCATGGTGTGCTGTTCACGCGCCAAGAGCGACGTAATCGTACTCGATTTATAAGAGGTTGCTAATGTCAAAATCATCGATTCAAATCGTCCAGCTAAGCTGCCTTAAAGATAACTACTGCGCGCTGATCCACGACCCCGAGAGCGGCTGCACAGTGGTCGTAGACACCCCGGATGGCGATGCCATTAGCCGCGAGCTAAAAGCGCGCCAATGGCAGCTCAGCCACATATTGACGACACATCACCACTGGGATCATATTGACGGCCACCAGCAGCTCAAAGCCGAATACGGAGCGACCGTTGCAGGGCCTGCTGCCAATGCCGAGCAGATTCCGGCACTGGATATCGCGCTGCACGACGGCGACGTACTAGAGGCCGGCACGATACGCCTAGAGGCCATCGCAACGCCTGGCCACACACTCGGCCACATGTGCTACTACAGCGCTCAAGCGCGCGCCGCTTTCGTTGGCGATACCTTGTTCTCCATGGGTTGCGGCCGCCTCTTCGAGGGCACACCTGCACAGATGTGGCAGAGCATGCTGCGCCTGCGCCAGCTACCGGCGGACACAGCGCTCTACTGCGGTCACGAGTACACCCTGAGCAACGCTAAATTCGCACTCGCGCTGGACCCTGGCAACCAGGCGCTGCAACAGCGCGCCGCTGAAGTCAGTGCACTGCGCGAACAGGGCTTGCCAACCCTGCCGACCAGCATCGCGCAAGAACTGCAAACTAACCCCTTCATGCGCGCCGATGCCCTGCACGACGCGCTGGGTATGTCTAGCGCGAGCGATGCCGAGGTCTTCGCCGAGATTCGCGCGCGCAAAGACAACAGCTAAGCTGGCTTTACCCGTGCAATCATCCTGTCGCGCCGTCGAGACGGCGCGAACTTACACCTTGAGCTTCCTGCTGTTGCCCGGGTTTTCAGTCCATTCGCTACAGGCTGCACTGGCACCACTGCAACAGCTCAACGAGGCATTCAAACAGCCGCCGGTGCTGTACCAATTGCTAAGTAGCGATGCCGCACAGCGCGAACTGTGTCAGCAGCACGGCCTGATATGTGAAGACTACCAGTACCACAGACCGCGCCAGTTGATCATCTGCGCAGGCCAGCAATGGCCGGGGGCCGCGCCTGAACTGCTGTGCTGGCTGCGACAACGCCAGCGCAGCGGCTGCACCTTCTACAGCCTCGCGGGGGGCTGTCTGCTACTGGCGAGCGCAGGTCTACTGAGCACAGGAGAGGTAAGTGTCGGCGGTGCGATGTCACAGCAACTGCGCCAGCGCTATCCCGGCATCCAGATTACTGAGGCGCCCTATCACTTGGACTGGCAGCGCTGCACAGCTGGCAGCTGCGTGGATGGCTTTGCCGCCGGCGATATGTTGATGGAGGTAGTGGCGCGCACACTCGCGCCCGGCCCCTCTAAGCGCTTGGCACAGCAGCGTGTAGCGAGCACAGCCAACAAACAAGACCCCAGGCTAGAGCGCGCACGCGCGCTGATGCTGGATAGTCTCAGCACACCGCTGAACAACCGCGAAATAGCAGCCCAGCTCGCGCTCTCTGCGCGCCAGCTCGAGCGGCTCTTCCAGCGCGATTTTCAGTGTTCACCCGGGCGCTACTACCTGCAATTACGTCTGCAGCAAGCGCGCAAGTTAGTGCGTTACGAGCACCTCAACATGCAGCAGATAGCAATCGATTGCGGTTTTAAATCGCTCTCACATTTCTCACGAAGCTACAGCAAACACTACAACATTAGCCCAAAGCGCGAGCGCCTGATGTGGCACAGCAGTGCTCATCACGTCACTGGGCGCTGTCTGCTGCCATAGACGAACACTGTTACCGCAGCGCTAAACACCATCAGCGCTCCCGCCCATTCATAGGGCTGTATCTGCGTATCGAGCAACAGCTGTACCAGTAGCAAGGTCGAACCTATTTCCAGCATCACCATCACGGAGATATCCGTCGTGCGCTGCACCAGGCGAGTGCCCTTGAGCAGCAGCGCAAGAGATATCAGCGTGCACACGGCGCAGAGCCCCAGTGCCGCTAGGTACCCCTGTGAAGTCTGCGGCAGTGCCACCTGCGTAAACGGCAAGATGACACTGAGTACGGCGAACGCACCTGTACTGACCCAGGTCAGCACATGCAGTGTTCCCTGGCCAGCCAGAAAGTGCCCGCTGAGACTGATATAGCTGGCGTAGCCAGC
>JBMZCU010000095.1:0-10193 GCA_049613705.1 Pseudomonadales bacterium
GGCGATAGCGATACCTGAGCTTCTAGGTTGGTCAGTGCAGCGTGTTTCACAGTATTGCTCTTTGGAGTGAGCGCTAGGCTGTTCAGGGCGAGTGTGAAATCGATGTTTTTCTCTGCCAGGTCGAGTGCTGTCACCGAAAATTTAGCGGGGCTTGCGCTCATATCGCCAACGCTGCTCTGCCAAGGGGCGCTGTGTAAGGTGAGTTCAGCATTGGCCACTTTTTTTAATTCTCCCTGTTCCGTGATTGTGGCTTGCAGAGCTCTATTGAGCGTTAGCGCTAGATGAGCGCTTGCTAGCTGCGGGTGGCGAAGTGCGTGCAGCGACAGCAAGGTTTGTGGCACAAGCTCAAGGGAGAAGCCATCGCTGGTTTTTTGAATGCCAGCTGTCAGCGAGGTTGTAAGCTGTTCGAAGGTCGCAGGTAGTCGTGCTAAGAATGCGCTGTTCGGGGTGAATGTCAGTTGATCGAGCTGGAGTTGCGCCTTAAATTTATCGACACTCGCCATTGCCGGTATATGAATTGTGAGGCCCTTGGCACTGAGCTGCCCCATGCCGAGCGTTAGTGGTGCCCAGCGCACCGACAGTGCGATATCGCTAGAGAGCGTCGGCGCAGCACCGGGAATGAGTGTGAGTGCAACGGGCTTATCGAGCGTGAGGCTCGCGTTGTCAGTTGTCAGCGCGCGATGGCTGAACTCGTTCAGCTGGAGTTGGCTGCCAGGGGCAAGCCGCACCTCTAACTTACCCGCTTGCAGCGTGTTGTGAGCGCTAAGGTGAAGTGCGCTGCTGCCAAGGCTGGCATTTTGCCGCGCCAAAACGGGGGGTACCTTGTGATAGTAAGCGTTAATAAATAGTTGTTGCTCGATAGCCAGTTGGTCGAGCAGTGCGCTGCCAGCGTCTATGCGCAGCGGCAAACTCAGTTGCAGTTCATCGCGCAATTGCAGCGACACAGGGGCGAGCAGGCTTAGGATATCTGCGGGCAGCTCAACGGGCATCCAAGGTGAGTGGAGCAAACTGTAATCTGAGATGCGCAGGCGCTGAGTGCCGCGAAAGGCTAAACGCTCTTGTGCCTTGGTGAGCTGCCCGCGGAGTTGGTAGTTGAATTGATCGGGCCTGCTCAGTGAGAACTCAAGCGCGTTATCAGCCTTGAGAGTGATTGCTAGAGCGCTATCTGGCTGATTGGGTTCTGTGTAGCTCACGCTAGCCTTCAATGCTGTTGGGTCAAGTGTGAGCTCACCCTTAAATTGTGCTGTAAACAGTGCTGTCTTGAGCTGTGCAGTGAGTTGCTGAATCTGCAGTTTGGCAATGGGAAGCTGGGCTAGGAGTTCACTAGGTAAAAGGGTCGCGAGCTCGAGCGCTTGCTCTGAGCTCGATTCACTCGAGGCGTTGAGTTGCAGTGACAACTGCTCGATTGAAACATCACTCACACGTTGGCTGTGCAGTAGGGTGAGTAGGTCGAAGCGAATATCAACCCCTTGCACACGGATTTCCTCAAGCTGGGGCGCTGCATTTAATAAGGTTAACTGTTCGATGCGCAGCCGATCACTGCCAGGATGTGAGAGCTGAAGTTGCGCTTGGATACCGCGCTCACTCAGCCAGTGGGTCAGCGCGTAGCTAGCCAGCTGCGGAGTAAATAAATACAGCAGTAGAATCGTTGCTAAAACTAGCAGGGTAAAGGCCAGCGCGATGCGGCTGAGTAGGGATCTTACGCTCATCGCCACATCATAGTGCGTGTCGGCAGCGGGGGCCAGTTTGATGCGTGTAATATCTTCAAGGGATGGGCTGCAGTATTGATTTCTATGTGCGTCATATGCCGGTTGTGGGCGAGGCAATGCCACAGTGCGATGTCATTAGCAGTGCCTGTATTCTTAGCGCAGTGACGGCGCTTTGGACTTATTCGGACCATCCTTATACACTAGCGCGTTTTAAATAGCGCTGGAGTAAGTATGGACCCAATGATTTTGTTTCTCGCCTGTGGTTTTGTCGCCATGTCGGCAGCCTTGAGTGCCGGCGCGCTCAACAAGTTACCAGAGGAAAAGCGCACAGGCTTTATGACCAGTCGCAACGGTGCACTCTATGTTGTGATGGTTGGTAACTTCGCCGCGCTGACTTTGATTGGCGCAATGGCTTACGGCTTTCGCCATTTACACTGGGCGGTACCGCTGTCTTGCCTCTTAGTGAGCTTCCCGCTGCTACACATGGTGGTATTGCAGCGCTTGCTGGGTGACCAGAAGAACATTGTATTGATGACCCTGCCGATTATCGCGGCCGTGGTTGCACTTTATATATATTGGTAATGCTATGTTAGCGCAGTTTGATTTACAGAGCCTCGCCGTGGGGGGCGCAGTTGCCGCGGTGCTGTGTACGATAGTGATGCTCTGGCTGACCTATTTTCACGCTAAGCAGCGCGCCAATCTCAACTATCAATTGCAATTGCAACGCGAGCGCGAGCGCAACATCACAGCGCAGCTTGAGCTGCACCGCCAGCAGCATACTAAGATTCAGCAGCGCAGTGCGCAGACTGAGCAGCAGTTGCATGAGTCCCAGTTGGTCAATGCGCAGAGTGAAGAGCGCATCGCAGCTTTTGAGGTCTCCGAGTTAGAAAAGCAGCGCCTGCAGCAGAGTTATATCGATCTCAACGACAAGTTAGCCAAAGCGCAGAGTCAGATTGCGCAGCTGGAAGTACGCCTGACCAGTGAGCGGGCGATGAGTGAGGAAAAAGCGCAGTTGTTCAATCAGGCGCGCGATCAGCTCAAGCAAGACTTTCAGCATTTGGCCAGTCAGATATTTGAAGATAAGAGTGCGCAGTTTAGTGCATCGAGCAAAGAGTCGATGAGTCAAATCCTCAACCCGCTGCGCGAACAGCTGGGGGATTTCAAGCGCAAGGTCGAGGATGTCTATGACAAAGAGACACGCGATCGCCAGGCGCTCTACCAACAGATTGACCACCTCAAGCAGCTCAACCAGCAGATGAGCCAGGATGCGATTAATTTGACCCAAGCCCTCAAGGGGGATAGCAAAGTGCAAGGCAACTGGGGCGAAGTTGTGCTCGAGCGCATTTTGGAGGAGTCAGGGCTGCGCAAAGGGCACGAATACCAAACACAAGTCTCACTCAGCCAAGGTACAAAGCGCTATCAGCCAGATGTGATCGTACGTTTGCCTGAAGAGAAAGATATGATTATTGATGCTAAGGTATCGCTGACAGGCTACGAGCGATACTGCAGCAGTGCGACAGGTGAAAACCGCGAGCAGTATTTGATTGAGCATGTACAGTCTATTCGCAATCATGTGCGCGGCCTTAGCCAAAAGGCTTACGAGAAGCTGGAAGGGGTGCGCACATTGGATTTTGTGTTGCTCTTTGTGCCTGTAGAAGGTGCCTTTCTACTTGCACTGGAACATGATCAGAGCCTCTTTCGCTATGCCTTCCAACGCAACATTATACTCGTCAGTCCCACAACGCTCTTAGTGACACTGCGCACTGTGCAGAATATCTGGCGTTTCGAACAGCAAAACCAGAACGCCCAGGCAATCGCCAATCGCGGTGCTGAGCTGTACGATAAATTTGTGGGTTTTGTTGAGTCGATGGACGATTTAGGTAAGCACTTAGATCGTGCACAAACGGCGTATGATGAAAGCTACAAGCGCCTTTCTACTGGCAAGGGCAATTTAGTTAATCAGGCGGTCACGCTATCTAAGCTCGGTGTCAGCGGTAAAAAGCAGTTGCCAGATCGTTTGGCACAGTCCTTCTTGTTAGACGACGAGCCACCTAAGTCGTAATACGCGCCCAGGTGTGCTTGGCGCACCTGAGATGCCTAACTACTGCTTATCTATCCTCTTTTTTCGCTGCGCTTTAACGACAGCCTACACGCCATAGTGTTGCTGTGTGCTGCCTCAGATGCTGGTCTAATCTTTGCACCTGCGTGGCAATGCCAACAGATCCCTCAAGCAGCTGGTAACACCGTAAAAGAAGTGTGAACAAGGCCCAAATGTTTATGGCACACCCCCTAGCTATTGTAGAGCGTTAAGGAGCTAGTAGCTCTCCTGCACGTCAGAGGCGCTTTGGACTTATGCGTACCTTCCCTAAGCTAAATGCGAATCCGTAAGCGTTCTAGGTGATTTAGGCAATTTTCTTAGCGGGGTGAAAAAATCTGATTGTTAAAACACCAGAGTGAGCTGAATGTTTGTATTTAGTGGCTGTTTTTCTAGTTAGGCACAAGATGTGGGATTGGCTGCAAAGTCAAAGGTTCATAGGCAGAAAAAACGGTGCGATTAATCACTGGTTGCTAAATACGCATTGAAGAAAAGTTTTTTGATTATTTTTGTCAATATTAAGTTTTGATATCTTAAATAATCATCAAATTAGATTCTTGATTTTATTAAATCAATCAATATTAAGTTTTGATTATATGCAATTAATCAAAAGTTGATTTTGATTTTAAATGTAAAATAAAAAAAGGTTTTATATCAAAAAGATAATCTGAAAACTTGCGTTAGAAAATACTCAGTTTGCTGCAGCCCTTTATTCATGCGGAATTTGGCTAATGTTTATACAAAAATAGCCGATAAAAGTACTAGTAAGTCTTGGTGAATTTTTGTACATTACGATTATTATTTTTTGATCAGATACTGATTTATATTAATGTATATCGTATAATTTCATTTAGATTTATATTGAGTCATCTGATTTTTAATACTGAACGGTTTAGTGAATGGATATTGAGCATAATATGATAGTTGCCTTGGATATCGGCACCTCAAAAGTTGTTTGTCTTGTCGGCGAGCTGACAGACAGCGGCGAAATAGAGGTGATCGGCATCGGCTCGCATCCTTCGCGCGGATTAAAAAAAGGGGTTGTCGTCAATATCGAGTCCACAGTGAGCTCTATTCAGCGCGCTGTAGAAGAGGCCGAATTGATGGCCGGCTGCAAAATTCACTCGGTCACCGTGGGAATTGCCGGCAGCCACATCAGTAGCCAAAACTCACACGGTATCGTTGCGGTACGTGAGGGCGAGGTGACTGAGTACGATCTGGAACGTGTAATCGATGCGGCGAGTGCTGTGGCGATTCCGGCAGATCGTCGCATTATTCACATCCTGCCGCAGGAGTACTTGATCGACCACCAGGAGGGGATCAAGGAACCGTTGGGGATGTCAGGCGTACGCTTGGAAGCTAAAGTGCACTTAGTGACAGGCGCCGCTAACGCGATTCAAAATATTGAAAAGTGTGTTCGCCGCTGTGGGCTTGAAGTCGACGGCGTGGTACTTGAGCAATTGGCCTCTGGCTATGCGGTGTTGACACCGGATGAAAAAGATTTGGGTGTTTGTATGGTCGATATCGGTGGTGGTACCACAGATATTGCGATTTTTACCCAGGGCTCAATTCGTCATACGGGTGTCATACCGGTCGCTGGTGATCAGGTTACTAACGATATTGCGATGGCGCTGCGCACACCGAGTTTGCACGCTGATCAATTGAAGATTAAATACGCTTGCTGCTTAGCGCAGCTAGCTAGCGCAGACGAGACGATTAAGGTGCCGAGCGTCGGTGATAGACCGCCGCGCGATCTCAATCGCCAGGCACTGGCTGAAGTTGTTGAGCCGCGCTATGACGAGCTCTTTACCTTAGTACAGGATGAGTTGCGCCGCAGTGGTTATGAAAATTTGATTGCGGCGGGTATCGTACTGACCGGTGGTACTTCCAAGATGGAAGGGGCTGTTGAGCTGGCAGAGGAGATTTTCCATATGCCGGTGCGCCTGGCAATGCCGCAGGGTGTCAACGGTATGGATGATATTTTGAAAAACCCTATTTTCTCGACGGGGATAGGGTTGTTGCACTACGCGCGTGAAGCTCAGCCGCAAGGTAGTAGTGCATCACCGGCGCGACCACAGGTAGAGATCAACAAGCCGATCTCACCAGAGGTGCTACAGGCGGCGCCGAGTGTGGTCGCCGAAAAGAAAAAAGCTAAAGAAAATCAGCCAGGTGTAGTAAGTCGCTTCAAGACTTGGCTGACGGGGAATTTTTAACACTTCGCCGCTGGCGGCGAAGCTGTGTAAACATTTATAATATTGACGTTACATCTGCGTTTCGCGCGGTGGGCGATGACAGTTAACCGGGGGAGAAGAATCGGTTAATCAAGGGACTGTGAGAGCAGCGCCTATCGCTAGAAAGATGTGACAATAAAGATAAAAAAAGGGCCTGGCCCGAAGGAGATTAATCATGTTTGAACTGGCAGATAACCTTCCAGATAACGCCGTTATTAAAGTCATAGGTGTCGGTGGCGGTGGCGGAAATGCTGTTCAGCACATGCTGACGTCCGATGTTGAAGGTGTTGAGTTCATCTGTGCTAACACAGATTCACAGGCGCTGCACAATGTGCCGACCGGTGGTGTGATTCAGATTGGTGGCCAATTGACGAAAGGTCTGGGCGCGGGGGCGAATCCAGAGGTCGGTCGTCAGGCGGCACTTGAAGATCGCCAGCAAATCGGTGAGATGATCGCCGGTGCTGACATGATTTTCATTACCGCAGGTATGGGGGGCGGCACAGGCACTGGTGCTGCACCTATTGTTGCCGAAGTCGCGAAAGAGCTGGGTATCCTGACTGTTGCTGTCGTCACCAAGCCGTTCCCGTTTGAAGGGCGCAAGCGCATGCGCATTGCCGAAGAGGGGATCAACGAGCTCAAGGATAATGTTGACTCACTGATCATCATTCCGAATGAAAAGCTGATGCAAGTAATGGGCAAAAACTGCTCGTTGATCAACGCATTCAACACGGCGAACGATGTACTGCGTAATGCGGTACAGGGCATTGCCGATTTGATTACACGTCCTGGCATGATCAACGTCGACTTTGCAGACGTGCGCGCTGTTATGTCCTCTATGGGCATGGCAATGATGGGTACGGGTGGCGCTTCGGGTGATGATCGTGCAATTATCGCCACTGAAGCGGCGATCAAGAGCCCGCTACTTGAAGATGTGGATCTAAAAGGTGCCAGCGGCATCTTGGTTAACATCACTGCGGGTTTAGATTTGAGCTTGGGTGAGTTCACTGAAGTGGGTCAGATCGTTGAAGAGTACGCCTCTGATAACGCGACAGTGGTTGTCGGTACGGTAATCGATCCTGAAATGACAGAAGAGTTGCGTGTCACTGTGGTTGCAACAGGCTTAGTTGCTGTACAGGCTGAGCAGGTTAAGGTTGAGCCTGAGCAAGTGAAAGTCGCTGCAAGCGGCGGTTCACGTGCAGCTAGCGCAGCACCTGCCGGTGATCAGTACTCACAGCGCCAGATGGAGTTGCCAGTAAAGACTAAGCTGCGCGATAACAGCGGACGTAGCCACCTGCAAGAGCCTGTCGATGTCGTGCAAGAGCCGATCACACAGCCGGTTAAAAAGACGGGTACTGACGACTTGGATTTCTTGGATATTCCAGCTTTCCTGCGCCGTCAGGCAGACTAAGCCCATCGGGGTTTAGCCAATAAAAAAGCCGCATTAGCGGCTTTTTTTGTGCCTGTAGAAAGCTGCGAGATGCTAAATTCTAGGCATAAAAAAACCTCCCGTGGGAGGTTTTTTATTTATCGTGTCTTAGCTGTGGTCGAACTTGGCCGCTGTGTAGATAGCGAAGGCCTTTTCCCACACTTCGCCGACTTTGCCGTCGCCAACGTCTTTGTCGTCGATTTTGACGATAGGGGCGATTTCTTTCGAGGAAGAGCTGATCCACACCTCATCGGCGTTGTGCACTTCATCCATGGTGATGGTGCGCTCTTCGATCTTCAGTGAGCCATCAGCCACTATGCTGTCGATGATGATGCGACGCGTGATGCCCGGCAGGATTTGGTTGTCCTGAATCGGTGTTGCGATTACGCCGTCTTTGACGATGAAGGCGTTAACAGAGCTGCCTTCAGTAAGTTCGTTGTTCTCGTTGTACAGCAGGCACTCGCCGTTGCCGCTAGCATGGCCTTGTTGGAAGTGCATTACATTGCCAAGCAGGGCTGTGGACTTAATGTGGCAGCGCTTCCAGCGGAGATCTTGAGCTGTGGTGACAGTGTAGGCATGTGCCTCGCTGCGGTTGACAGGCTCGGGCTCTTTGATTGCAAAGGTGAAGCAGAAGATTGTAGGTTCAACATCTTCTGGGTAGGCGTGAAAGCGCTTGACGTCAGTGCCGCGTGATACGTGTACATAGACACCTAGGTTGCAGTTGTCACCGTCATTGCGTGCAATTAGGTCGTCGAGTAGGTCTTTCCACTGAGCAATGCTTTTGTCACACTTAATTTCAATTGATGCCAGTCCGTCCAGCATGCGCTGAAGGTGTGGAATCAAGCCTACGGATTTGCCGCCGTAGTAAGGGATAACTTCGTAGATACCGTCGCCGAAGAGGAAGCCGCGATCCATTGGAGAGATTTTAGCTTCGCTCAGGGGCAGGTAGTCACCGTTTAGATAAGCAGTGCTCATGTCTTTAGCCTCATAAGTTTATTATTTGAACCGGGAGGCGTCTGTGCGCCTTTCTCGGCAATTTTTGATAGTGCGACATATTTCAACAAAAGTGATATATTTGCAAGTGCTAGCAAGACAAAACAAAAATAACCTGTATTTCGCATATATGCAGAGTAATTTTTTGTCTTTTTAAGGATGTGTAAATATTATTGCTATCGATTTGTGATTCATTCTGTTGAGATAGCGTCATTTTCTGCTATGGGAAGCCTGCAATTATGCGTATTCGCAATCTGGCCACTTTCGTCAAAGTCGCGCGACTGGGCAGCTTTCGCGCCGCTGCCATTCAGTTGCACGCCAGCCAGCCGGCGATCTCGGCGCGCATCAATGCGCTGGAAGACGAGCTGGGCGTGCGCTTATTCAACCGTGATAAAAGCGGTACTCATCTCACCGAGAAGGGCAGTCAGATGTTGCCCTATGCCGAGAAACTGCTAGCGCTCAGCCAGGAGATGAAGCAGCAAGTCGGGCACGCGGACAGCCACCGTGGGAGTCTGCGCATAGGTATCGCCGACACCCTGGCGCACCTGTGGTTGTCGCCGCTGCTGAGCGAGTGGCAGCGCCAGTATCCGCACATTTCGTTTGAGCTGACCAGTGATGTGACACCTGTGTTGATCGAGCAGTTGCAGCAGGACCAAATCGATCTCACGCTGATGGTCAGTGTGGCGACTGATAGCCGCGAGATCATCAGCGAGCCGCTGTGCCGCTATCCGCAAGTCTGGGTGGCAACCCCGGCAGTTGCGGCGCAGCACGCGTGCTGGCGCATCGCCGAGCTGATGGAAAGGCCGGTGCTGAGTTTTCCCCGTGATACCGCGCCGTGGCACTACTTGCAGCACTTGTTTAACGCTGATGATTCTGAGCTGCTGCTTCACACCTGTAGTTCAGTGGCCAGTTTGATCAGCTTGGCCGAGCGCGGCTTGGGGTTGGCGTTGTTGCCGCAGCCACTGGTCGAGCAGTCTCTGGAAGTGGGGCGCTTATGTGTATTGCAAACTGAGTTCGAACCACCGGCATTGTCGTTTTCTGCGTGTTGGCGTATCGATGAAGAGCGATTGTTACTCAAACAGCTAGCGGAGAGTACGCGTGAGGTTGTAAACGTATAAGGCGCTATCGAGATACGGCTCCTTATACGTTCAAGTGTAGGGTGGGGCCCGTGTTAGCAACTTGGGCCCAGAGGATTTTTATGCATCAGTGACGATTAACATATTGTTATCCAATAAGTGATCAATAACCGCTTGGTCGCTGTCAAAGTTGCCAACTAAGTTGGTGTTCTCCAGCGTAATCACTTGCTCTACTTTGCCGCCTTGCGTGTCGCTGTCAAAAAGACCTTCAGAGTTGATCATGACTTTGGTCGCAGAACCGGTTTGTTCAAAGCGAAGATAGCGATCTAGATTGTTTTGGGGGTCACGCGCATCAAATTGCAATATGTCGCTTAAATCTAAGGTGTCCCCATCGGCTTGATCAAAGTTTGTAATGACATCTAATTGGGGGCTCTCGCTATCATTTTGCAGCGCTTCAAAGACAAAAATATCTCTGTCACTTTCATCTTGATTCACTAGAGCATCGCCAAATTGTGATACAGCAGCCGATTTTTTTAACGCTTTAATGCCTGCAGAGCCTTCGACGGTAAAACTCGCAGATGCGATATCTGTTCCGCCTTGGTCGTCGCTGATGGTGTACTTGAAACTAAAGGTTTTACGCTCGCCTTTATCAAGCTGTTTGAT
>JBMZCU010000096.1:0-10145 GCA_049613705.1 Pseudomonadales bacterium
CTATATTGCTTGAGAGGGCCGCTTTCATCGCCTCAACTTGCTGTGTTTGTTGAGCACTGGAAGGGTCTGGCTTAACGAACTGAATAATATCCAGTGTCGGATCCATAGGAAGAGTGATATCGCGCGCTTTTTCCAGTGCTAGAAAATCGTCGCCTTCAATGTGAGCAATGACTAAAACATGTTCCTTCATGATAGCTACTCCAGCTTCTCTTTTGTCCTGAATATAAATTTATCCTTTACAACTTGTCAACAAAGATTAAAAAAACAGAGCTAAAGTATTAAATTTGAGACAGTTTTTTCGAATTTGTTGCAGCTTGGTTACTCTTTGCACAGCCCTTGTTGGATGCGGCTTTCACAAGGATTAACGCTGCAAAAAAAGCGTAGAAAATACGTATTTAAGGCGGCGGGCGTTTTTTATTTTGCCCAGTGGCGATTCGCTGCAATACCCCTGCATAGAATATGTTTTTATGGTTAAAAAACACACAGATAACCGCGGTGGGGCGATTAAAAATTGGCTTTCTCACCGCTCTCAATATGTTTAAACCAAGGGTACATTGGCGTTGTTGCAAGATTATCGACATTGGGGGCCGTGCGTGCGCACTGTAAATCGGTATGCCCGAGGGTGCGCATCTCGACGCTGTAGCGAATGCTCTGTGTTGTGTTGACGACACTGGCGTGCAGTTGCGCACTGGCGAAGTTGAGTATATCGCCAGGCTCTAGCGCTATTTTAACCGCGCCTTGCTCATCTATTGTCTCTAGGCATTGAGGAGCGCTAGGGTAGTCAATATGGCGGTCCTCCACCCCGGCGGCACGCGTGGCGAGATAGTCGTCAAACGACCAGCTGTCTGTGGTGTTGGCCACACCGCGCGACCAGTATTGGGGGTAGAGCGCGATGCTGCGTTGGGGCTCTATAGTGTAGATGGGGGCCCACCAGTTTTGCTGGGCGCTGATATTGCTGCCCCAAGTGTCGCGGTGGTGACCGATGGCGCTGCGGTGAGCGCCCTGATGGCTGGTACTGCAAGGGACAACGCGCATTGGAAAGTGGTCATAGTAAGTGTTGGCCGTATCCAATCCACACTGTTTGAGTGCTTCGAAGAACAGTGCGCGGGCACGCGCGCTCGTGCGAAAGAGTTTTTGTGCTTGGCAGCTGCGGTTTAAAAACGCCTCGGGCGCAAGGGTTAAGTGAGCTTTAGCTGGGCAGTCGACGGCCAGTGCATCGCGCAACAACTGATCACTAAAGGCGATCAGATCACGCATTGCGGGCACGCGGCGCTGGATAATAATATCGCCGCTAAATAGAAGCGCGGCGCGCTCTGCATCTGAGATAGGGCCGCTGATACTGTGAATCTGCAAATGCTTGTCCTCTCGTTGATGCTCTCGTTGATGATTGAGCGCTTTTCTTGTTGTTCGAAAGCCGCAACCTCAGGCCGGTGCCGGTCTGTACGAATAGCGGTGCAGCATTTTAAAAACTGTGTCTAGGCATTGCAAAAGTTTCATTCGCGTACCGAGGGAATAGCGTGTAAAAAATACGCAGCACTATTTAAATATTAATCTAAATGATTTATATTCTCATTTAATTGTATTGATAAGGTGCCTTATGTCCAAGATTCTAACTGCATTGATGTGTGCCTTGCTATCGAGCACATCTCTCGCCAAGCCTCTCAAAATTGTCACCACTTTTACTATCTTTGCCGATATGGCGGAGCAGGTTGGCGGGGAACATGCTCAAGTGCTCTCTATCACCAAAGCGGGGGCAGATATTCACAATTATCAGCCGACACCGCGCGACATCGTTAAGATCCAAGGCGCCGATGCGATTTTGTGGCACGGCTTGAATTTGGAGCTTTGGTTTGAAAAATTCTACAGCAAGGCCAGTACAATCCCGCGCTATCAATTGACAGCGGGTATTGAGCCGCTGAGTATCGCAGGCGGTGCCTACGAGGGTAAACCGAACCCACACGCCTGGATGTCAGCCGATAACGCGCTGATTTACTTGCACAACATTACAGCGGCGCTCAGTGAATTGGCGCCGCAGCACCGTGCTGAATTTGAAGCCAATGCCGCGCGCTATGGGGCGCAGATTTCCAGTGTCATGCACGACCTAAAGCAACAGCTGCAGGCCGTGCCGCCTGCACAGCGCTGGCTGGTCAGCAGCGAAGGGGCTTTCAGCTACTTAGCGCGTGATCTAGGCCTGGAGGAGCTTTTCATCTGGCCGATTAACGCCGATGCCCAGGGCTCGCCGCAGCAGATGCGGCGCGTCATTGACTTAGTTAAGCAGCATCGTATCCCCGTGGTTTTCAGCGAGAGTACAGTCTCGGATAAGCCGGCCAAGCAAGTAGCGCGCGAAGCGGGTAGCCGCTACGGCGGCGTGCTCTATGTGGACTCGCTAAGTGCCCCAGATGGCCCGGTACCTGATTATCTCTCGCTCTTGAAAGTCACCGGTGAGACTGTCGTTAGCGCATTGCGCGCAGGAGGCCAGCCGTGAGTATTGCACAGGCTAGCTTAGATCCGCGTAGTGCCGCGATCAGCGTGCGCGATGTCAGTGTGGTGTACAACAATGGGCACCGCGCCATTGAACATATTAGCTTTGATATCAGCCGCGGCACTGTGGCGGCGCTAGTGGGGATTAACGGCAGTGGAAAATCGACCCTGTTCAAAGCGATCATGGGATTTGTGCCCTGTTTTAGCGGCCAGGTGAATATTGCCGGGATGAGTGTCAAGCAGGCGCTCAAGCACAACCGCATCGCCTATGTACCTCAGAGCGAGGATATCGATTGGGATTTCCCCGTGCTGGTCGAAGAGGTGGTCATGATGGGGCGCTTTGCACACATGGGCTGGTTGCGCATTCCACGTGCCGCAGATTATCTCGCGGTCGATGAGGCGCTGGCGCAGGTTTCGATGCTGGACTTTAAGGGACGCCAAATCGGCGAGCTCTCAGGCGGTCAGCGCAAGCGGGTTTTTTTGGCGCGCGCGCTGGCCCAGTGCAGCGATTTAATCTTGCTGGACGAGCCCTTTACCGGCGTCGATGTGTCCTCTGAGGATCACATTATCGAGCTGTTGCAACAGCTGGCAGCAGCGGGCAAAACGGTGCTGGTCTCGACGCATAACTTGGGCAGTGTACCGCGTTTTTGCGACCACACTGTACTGATCAACAAGCGCTTGCTGGCCAGCGGTAAAACCGCAGATGTGTTTAACACAGCGAACCTTGAGCGCACGTTTGGTGGCGTTCTGCGCCGCTTTGTGCTCAGCGGCGACTCGCTGCACAAAGATGCAGATGCACGCGAACTCACGGTGCTGTGTGACGATGAGAGCCCAGTGGTGCTCTACGGCGAGCGCGGCTCTGAGACCTTCGCACACAAATCAACAGAGGAGGGGAGAAGATGAGCGCACTACTAGAGCCACTGGGCTATCAGTACATGGTCAATGCGATTCTACTGACGTCACTCATTGGCGCCGTATGCGGGTTTTTGTCGGCCTTTTTGGTGCTGCGCGGCTGGGCGCTGATCGCTGATGCGCTCTCCCATGCCACTGTGCCAGGCGTCGCGGTGGCCTATATGCTCGGCCTGCCTTTCGCACTGGGGGCCTTTCTCAGCGGTGGCCTGGCGGCGCTTGCCATTGGGGTGGTCAAGCAGCGCACGGTACTCAAGGAAGATGTGGCTATCGGCTTGATCTTCACCGGTTTCTTTGCCGCCGGATTATTCATGCTCTCGCTCTCCCCGAGTTCGGTCGATTTACAGCGTATTCTGATGGGCAATGTGCTGGCGATAGATGGGGCCGATGCGCTGCAGATGAGTATTATCGGTGTGATCAGTTTGATTTTTCTGACTTTGTGTTGGAAGCCGCTGCGGCTAGTGTTTTTCGATGCGCAGCAAGCGCGTATCGCCGGGGTCAATCCACAGCTGATGCAAGTGCTCTTCTTTGCCTGCCTCAGCGCCACGGCGCTGGCGGCGATGCAGGCTGTCGGTGCGCTCTTGGTTATTGCGGTGGTGATAATACCGGGAGCCACTGCCTTTTTGTTAACTGATCGCTTCGCCAACATGATCGTCATCAGCATGGCGATCGGAGTATTGAGTGCGTTTTTGGGCAGTTATCTGAGCTACTTTATCGACGGGGTCACCGGTGCACTGATCGTGCTGTTTCAAAGTGTGTGTTTTGTTGTGGCCTTGGTATTTGCCACTAAGAAAGGTTTGCTCGCCAGTTACCGTCAACGATTGCAAGCGACGCGTCTGCAACTGCATACAGAGCACGTGCAATGTTAAATCAGTTGCTGCTCCCCTTGCAGTTTGACTTTATGCTGCAGGCGTTTGCGGTGGCGGCGCTGCTAAGTGTGCCTATGGCGCTGCTCTCGTGCTATATCGTACTCAAGGGATGGTCGCTGATGGGGGATGCGATCGCTCACGCGGTACTGCCGGGTATAGTGGTGGCTTATTTATTGGCACTGCCGCTAGCGGTGGGCGCTTTTGTTGCGGGCCTGTGTTGCGCCAGCGCCACGAGCTACATCAAAAACAACACTAAATTGCGCGAAGATACCGTGATGGGGATTGTTTTCTCCACTATGTTTGCCGCCGGTGTACTGTTGTTTCACAGTGTGGAAACAGACCTTCACCTGACGCATTTGATTCTCGGTGATCTCTTGGGTGTGACACGCAGTAGTTTGGTCGAGACGGCGCTGATCGCACTCTTTGTACTAGCGGTGTTACTGCTGCGCGGGCGCGATATTTTACTGCTGGTGTTCGATCCGCAGCAGGCGCATATCAGTGGGGCTAATCTTTCACTGTGGCGCTATCTCTTTCAGGCGCTTCTGGCGCTGATCATCGTCTCGGCGCTGCAGAGCGTGGGGATGATTCTCTCGATCGCGCTGCTGATAGCCCCAGGGGCCTGTGCACTACTGCTGACTAAGCGCTTTTCGCGCATGTTGTGGATAGCGGCCAGCTTAGCGCTCGCCAGCTCCGTATTTGGCGTCTATGCGAGCTTTTATCTCGACAGCGCGCCGGCGGCGACCATAGTGTTACTGCTGACCTTCGTGTTTATCTTACTCTTCATTAAGCAGGGAGTCGTTCGGCTAAGGGTGCGCAAGCGCCACAGCGCTGAGCGGGTGAATGAGATGCGCGCGGAACAAACGCCACAGCGCGCATCGCAGCACTAGGGGGATAGTAGCGGATCAAGGCGGTGCAATGCAGGCCGCCCGGTACTACTGCGTGTCGGCCAACATCGCCTGTTTGATCTGCTCGATGACACGGCTCGGCAGGCGCTTGAGCAAGATGCTGTTGGTCTGCTCGTCAAACTCCACATCCTTACCAGAGCCTGCAGCTCCCAGTGATTTTTTGGAAAAATCCAGCTGCCAGTTATCCGCCTTGGCTTTGACCTTAGTGACGGCTGTCAAGGTGTGGTTGTGCGGCTGGAACTCCTGAGAGACGCCGTACTCCTCGCCGTTGGCGTACTTGGAGAAACTGCCGCCTAGGCTCTCGACTTTCTCTGCGGGAATGTGGTTGTTCACAATTTGCTCGACTTCCGGCAAGCTGGCGCTCTGCTTGTCGCTGCGCTGCTGACTGAGGTAGCTGACGACATCTTCAACCACTTGCTCGCGCTTGTCACCCATATCGTGCTCCATGCAGAACTCGCGCGCTGCGCGCAACAGTTCGCTGGTGGACTGTTTGGAGGGCATCACATCGGTGCAGCCAAAGGCGCTGGAGAAAAAGGCCGCATCCACTTTGTCTTTGCCGCCCATAAAGCTTAGGTAGCTGTCTTTTTGCAGCTGGAAGGAGTTGATGTTGATTTTGGCCGCTTGGTGCAGCTTGCCAAGATCGACCTCGCGTACTTCAGTGGGGTGTAACTGCTCGTCAAAGGAGATGCCGGTGCGATTGCGTACTAGGCCGACCATCAGGTATTCAAAGCGCTCGTCTTTAAATTGGCTGAAGATCACGTACCCGCCGCTGGCCGAGTCCGCTGAGACTTGGCTCATCGCCTTGGCCAATTGGGCCAGCCCGATATCGGCAAAGGTGAGGAAGTCCTCGCTGTTCTGCTCTGTCTGTAAAAAGTGCTCGAAAGCCTCGATAAAGGGGCGGCCCTCTTCACTGTCGCGGTTGAACGCGCCGTGAGTCAGTGTGGCGCGCCTTGCCAGTGCGCCGTTGAGTGCCTGTACAGTATCCAGCGCAAAAGGGTTGTCGACACTGCATGAGCCGCCGTGGTTGCTGATCACAGCTTGTTGAGTATCGTTGATTTGCAATTCGCGAATCACGAGATTAATTAATTCCACGGCGTCTCTCCTCTAATAAAAACAGCGCGTATTTTAAAGCTAACCGCGGGTGAGGGAAACCGTGAATTTCACACAGATGATAGGTGTTAGCTGATTTGCAGTGATACTGCTACTATGCGTCTTTTTTTGCGGGCGCTAGAGGTAATGAAGATTGGTCAAAGAGCAGCGGTTTAGCCTGGGCGCCAGCGCGATGCAGCACACTGCTATCGCCCGTTTGGATCCCCGGTTGCGGGTCGGTGCCGCCCTGGCGCTGTGCTTGGCAACGGCGCTGTTACAGTCGCTGTGGTTACTCGGCGCGGTGTTGCTAGGAGCGCTGGTACAAGCTGTGGTGGCGCGCTTATCGCTGCGCGAGAGCGCGCGCAAGATACTGGCAATGGACCTCTTTATGCTCTATTTAATGCTGTTGCTGCCCTTTACGGTGCCTGGCGATAGCTTTGCCACGGTATGGGGTTACCCCGCCAGCTGGCAGGGGTTAGAGCAGGGCGCGCGCATTGCACTTAAGGCCAATACGGTGGTGATCTTGATGCTTACCTTAGTGTCCAGTTTACCGCCCAGCGCACTGGCCGCGGCGCTGCAGGCATTAAAAGTACCTTCATCGCTGGTCCAGTTGATCCTCTTTACGCTGCGCTTTATCCACACCATATACGATGAGTACACGCGATTGCGTCGCTCGATGAAAGCGCGCGGCTTTGTGATGGGCTTTAATCGCCACAGTTGGCAGAGTATGGGCAATCTGATTGCAATGTTACTGCTGCGCTCGCTGGAGCGATCAGAGCGTGTACTCGCAGCGATGAAGTGCCGGGGGTACAGCGGCCAGTTACACGCGCACTACCCGATGGCGTGGCAGCGTTTTGATACCTATTACGCACTGGCGGTGGCTGTTTTAGTCGCTTCGCTCGCCTGTGCGACTGTTTTTTACTAGAGGATGAGCTGTGAGCGCCTTATTGGAAATTAAACACTTGAGTTACCGCTATCCTCAGGCGGAGCAGGGGTTGGAGAACATAAACCTGCAGTTGCAAGCCGGGCAGCGCTTGGCGCTGATGGGTCAGAACGGCGCAGGTAAAACAACCTTGCTGCAACTGCTGGTCGGTCTGCTGACACCGCAACAAGGTGAAATCCTGCTCGAGGGGAAGGTATATCGGGAGGAGCGAGATTTTGTGGCCCTGCGCCGCCAGGTCGGCCTAGTGTTTCAAGACCCTGACGATCAACTGTTCTGTCCTAGCGTACTCGAAGATATGATGTTTGGCCCGCTGAACTTAGGTGACAGCCGCGATGAAGCTCAGCGCAAAGCGCAGCAAATGTTGACAAAGCTGGGGTTGAGTCACTTGTCCTCGCGTATGGCCTCGCAGCTTTCAGGTGGCGAGAAACGCCTAGTGACTTTAGGCTGTGTGTTGGTGATGCAGCCTAAACTGCTGCTGTTGGATGAGCCCACAAATGCATTGGATCGCACCGCGCGCGAGCGCCTGATCACGTTGCTCAAAGCGTTGCCGCAGGCGATGTTAGTGATCTCCCACGACGATGACTTTCTGCAGCAGCTAGGGGTTGAGCGCTTGGCACTGCACCGAGGGCACCGCGGTGTGACAACACCAAATGTAACGCCTTAAGGCGAGCGGCGCTGCGTGCGTATGCGCGCAGGCAGAACAGCCTGTTACGGCTGTTATCGGACAGGCAGTCCTTTGATAAACAGTGTATAGAAAGTGCGAATATCCCTACACCTGTTTAGCGTGCCCTCTGGGACTGTAGAAAGCTAAAAGATTAACTGCCAACAGGCATAGGTAACAACGTGCAGCATGGCAGCGCCTTCATATGCTTGCGGGCAAAATTGTCGACTCCTTCGCTACAGCCTGTGGGTAGAGGCGTGGCCCAGTCGCTTTCTTTAAGCCTCCATCATCGCGCAAAGCGTTTTGGGTTAACGCGCACTTTTCGTCACTTCGTGAACCCCCACTTGGCCGCGCAGCATTTTGCGAGTGCTCTGCTTTTTGTAAGGTGGAAAAAATTGCCCAGTGTACTTTTTTAACAAACCTTGGACGTGCACCGACTTAGGGTTGCTGAATGCTTGAAAACCGCGTATCCCGCCTTTGTAGCGCCCCATACCCGACTCGCCAACGCCGCCAAACCCCATAGTGTGAGAGCCCGCGTGCATCAATAAATCGTTGATCGTGACACCGCCAGAAGAGGTGCTGTTAACCACGTGGTCGATCTGCTTGCGATTCTGGCCAAACACATAGAGTGCCAGCGCTTTAGGGCGGCTGTTGATGGCATTGATGGCCGTGTCTAGCTCGCGGTAGGTGAACACCGTTAGGACAGGGCCAAACACTTCCTGGCGCGCAACGCTGAGGTCTTTGCTTGGGTTAACAATCAGGGTTAACGGGATTTTACGGCTTTGTCTATCGGGCAGCACTTCGTGAGGGCGCTCTGCCTGCACTACGCGACACCCTGCGGCTCTCGCCTCATCTATCCAGGAGCAAATGCGCTGGTAGTGTTGATCGTTGATGATGGCGGTGACATCGCTGTTGTCTATCATCGCAGGATAGGTATCCAGGTCCTTGGCTAGGGCGCTGCTGATAAAGCCTTCCAGCAGGGATTCGGGCAGCAGCACATAATCTGCAGCAATACAGACTTGGCCTGCGTTGAGCTGGCGTACTTGGGCGATTTTATGTGCCGCCATCTCCAGGTTGGCATCTGGTAAAAGAACGCACGGGCACTTGCCTCCCAACTCGAGTATCACCGGTGTTAAATTGGGGGCGGCCGAGGCCATGATCTGTTTGCCTACTTGGGTGCCGCCGGTGAACAGTAGACTGTCCCAGGGGAGTGCGACGAAGGCTTGGGAAATGTCCAATTCCCCACACACGATGCTGAGATAAGATGCCTCAATGTGGCTGTCTGCTAGACGCTTGAGGAGTTGCGCTGTTACGGGCGTCTGCTCTGATATTTTAATCATCACACGGTTGCCCGCGGCAATGGCATCTATCGCAGGATCAAACCCTAAGCTAACCGGCGCATTAAAAGGTGACATTACCCCCACCACGCCTAGAGGCTCGTACTGGATGTATGTTCGCTGCCCTGTGATAGCTAGCAAGCCAGAAGAGGTGGGCTCAGGTTTCATCCACGTTTTTAGCTTTTTCTTAACGTGTTTGATGTGATCGAGAATGGGGAAAATTTCGGCAGTGAATATCCAATCCGCAGAGCGGCTGCCAAAATCGGCCAGCAGTGCTGCGCTAATCTCATCAATATGTTGGCGGATCATGTTATCTATCTGCTCGAGCAAATGTATTCTCTGCTCAAAGCTGATGGGAGTGGCAGGTGAATACTGCTGTTTTTGCTGCGCAAAAGCGCGCTGTAATTCTTCCAGTTCTGTGGTGCTCATAGTGTTACTCCTCAACCGCCGTGGTGTTGTCTGTTTCAAGGCGATGCCAAACACTGGTCTGTCCTAACCAGGACACCCCTAAATATCCGCGCAAGTACAGCGCACCCTCTTTGATCTCGACCTTACAGTCGTACAGCTTGCCAGTGCGGGCATCGTAAATCTTACCTGCACTGTAGCGCGCATTTTTATACGTCAGCCCCTGGATATTAACGATGCCAAGGATGTCGCGATCGCGCAGTGATGGATCGGGGTTGTGAATGTCTTTTTTGGATGTTTTGCCATCGGCTTCAACGACTTGTTTGCCGTACACCAGCTTTGAAGCGTAGTGCTCGCCGTGTTTATAGAATTCAAAAATGGCCTCTTTATCCTCAGACTGCCAGCGCCCAATAATGTTATCGGGGGCAGCGCTGGCCAGGACCATAGTGCTGGTGAGCAATAAGGTAAATGATAGGATGAGTGTTTTCATTTTCCCTCCGGTTGGGATCGTGTTTATGTTTTGATTGACTAGTCAGTCAATATGAA
>JBMZCU010000097.1:0-3844 GCA_049613705.1 Pseudomonadales bacterium
CGATGCGGATTTTAGAGCTGCTCATATTATTGCTCTGGCGAATCATCTTGCTGGTGGTGCCAAAGCGCTGGGCGATGACGCTCAGGCTGTCGCCCGATTTGACCGTGTAGTGATTCCAGTTCAAGCGCTCTGACTTATCGAGTTTGCCCAGTGCTAGGGTTAGCTGAGGTGCGCGCGCAATCGGAACAAGCAGGCGATGTGGGCCGGTTGGTGCTGTCACTTGGCGTTTAAAGCCGGGGTTGAGTTGGCGCAAAACCTCGCTGCTCACACCTGACATATCGGCAACCTTATCCAGTGCGATTTGCCCGCCGGAGTCGACCACTTTAAAGAAGGGCTCGTTGGGGATAGTGGGCAGGTCGATGGCGTACTTTTGCGGTGCGTCCACCAGGGCGGCAATCGCGAGGATGCGCGGCACGTACTCGCGTGTCTCCTGTGGCAGATCGAGCGAGAAGTAATCGGTTGGTTTGCCCGCTTTCTTGTTGCGGCGAATGGCGCTTGAAACCGTGCCACCACCTGCGTTGTAGGCCGCTAGCGCGAGCATCCAATCACCGTCGAAGCGCTTGTGGTAGCGCGCCAGGTAATCCAGTGCGGTCTGGGTAGAGCTAATGATGTCGCGGCGACCGTCGTACCAGTCATTGATGTCCAAGCCTAGGTAAGTCGCGGTGCTGGGAATAAACTGCCACACCCCTGCCGCTTTGCCTGGGGAAACCGCGTGGGGGTTGTAGAGACTCTCTACAACGGGCACTAAGGCTATTTCACTGGGGTAGCCGCGCTTGAGCACTTCTTGCAATACGTAGTGGTAATAAGGTGTGGCGCGTTTGCTCACCTTTTTCATGTGCGCGGGGTAGCGGTTGTAGAAGTCGATTTTGTGCACTACCTTTGGGTGCTCAAAATACTGGGCGAATTGCAGGTTGTCACGGGTTACCTGCCACAGATCGTCAGCTTGTGCGGGCAGTGAGCGATTAGCGCGATCGCTGGGTGCGACGATGGCATTGCGGTCAAAATCACTGTAATTGCTATTGTAGCTGGTGTTGACTCCCGCACTCTGACAGCCTGCCAACACAGCAGAGGTCAGCAGGAGTGAAATAAGTTTCGCCCGCATGGTTATAAAATGCCCAATTAATTTTTAAAGATCGGGCATTTTAGCAGCGCAGGGTCAGAGGTCAATACTTGATGTACACCGCCTTAACTTGTTCCGTAAAGTATTGATATACGGTGGGCAAGTGCGGTGGGTAATCAAGTGCGTGCAAGCGTGATCACGCCGCGCCTAAAACGTGTCTTTCCACTGGCGCAGCGCGCTGAAAACCGCTACCTCATCTGTCAGCACGCTGGCGGTACGCATTTCCAGCGTGGCTTTGAGTGCTTCGTTGTCGGTGCGCAAAAAAGGATTGTGTTGGCACTCGGCGGCGATGCTACTGGGCAGGGTTGGCAGGCCCTGCCTGCGCAGGTGTGTACAGCGCGTGATGGCATCGGCCACGGCGGTGTTTTCAGGCTCAACAGCTTGGGCAAATGCCAGATTAGCCAGTGAGTACTCGTGGGTGGCGTAGACCTTAGTTTGTGCTGCTAGCCCTTTAAAGAACTGCATCGCGGTGAGCATTTGCTGCATGCTACCTTCAAAGACGCGGCCGCAGCCGGCGAGAAATAACATGTCGCCGCACAGCAATTGCGCCCCTTGGGCGCTGTAATAACAGATGTGGTCTAAGGTGTGCCCAGGGACAGCTTTGACCTTAAAGGGTTGGCCGAGCAGTTCGATTTCCTGGCCGTCTTGCAGCGGGTGGGTAATGCCTTTGAACGTGCAGTTTGCCGGGCCGTATACCGGTACCTGGTAGCGCTCGACTAGTGCGGGCACGCCGTCGGTGTGATCCCAGTGGTGGTGAGTAATAACAATCGCGCTAAGGGTTTTGCACTGCTCGTCGAGGTAGCGCGCGACAAGCTCTGCATCCCCGGGATCGACCACGATAGCATCGCTACTGTTCGCAGTTGTAAGGCACCACAGATAGTTGTCGTTAAAGCCGCAAATGGGGTTGATCTCAAGCATCGTATGACTCGCTCAAAGGCAAACAGGGGGCATCAGATTAGCACAGCGCTGGCGGGTCTTACATCTTTTGTCGGGCACTTCCATGCGGCGTGTATAGGCATTGCGCAGTGACGAGGGCTTGTTTGCACCTTCTAAAGCATAATACTATAGCCCTATTTTCCAGGGCCCAGTGCAGGTGCATGAGTAAGTTTTTTAAACCCCAGCAGCAATCAGTGCAGTCTCACGAGCAACTACAGGCGTGGTTCCAAACCGAAATTGGCCAGCAGTTACTGGAGGCCGAACGTCGAACCGTCAACCGCCTGCTACCCAATCTTTTCGGCTATCACCTTGTTGAAGTGTCACTAGACCCTGCGATTGAACTGAGTACCGAGAGTTTAATCGGGCACCGGGTGCTGCTGAGTCCGCGGCACAAACTGGGCTTGCCGGCACACGCTTTACTCAGCGAGGCGACCGAGCTGCCGTTTGAGCACGACAGTATTGATGTGGTGCTGCTACATCACAGTTTAGATTTTACGGATAACCCGCATCAGGTACTGCGCGAGGCCACTCGCGTCCTGCGCCCAGGCGGGCACTTGGTGATTGTCGGCTTCAATCCGCTGTCTTGGTGGGGCGTGCGCAGGTTTTGCTGCACAAAGCGGATTCGCGCTCCCTGGCAGCAGGGACACTTTATCAGTCACCGTCGCCTCAATGACTGGATGAGTCTGCTCGGCCTCACTGAGCTGCGCAATATGACGGATTTTTATTTCCCGCCTTTTGTCTCGGCCACTTGGCGGCGTCGCTTCGAGCGCTTGCAAGCATATGGCAGGCGCTCCATGCCTAAAAATGGCGCGTTTATGGTGAGCCTTGCGCGCAAAGATGTCGAGGGCATGACCCGGGTAAAACAGCTGGTTTTCCCACGCAAATTTATTAGACTACCGGTGCGCAAAGCAGCGACGAGGAACAGTGTTAAGTGAAACAAGTTAAGATCTACACCGACGGTGCCTGTAAGGGGAATCCAGGGCCTGGCGGCTGGGGCGCTGTCCTCTATTACGGCGATCAACAAAAGCAAATCTTTGGCGGCGAGGCCAATACGACCAATAACCGTATGGAGCTGATGGCAGCGATCGAAGCGCTGCGTATTTTAAAGCGCCCCTGCGATATCATTTTGACCACAGACTCGCAGTACGTGCGCAAGGGCATCAGTGAATGGATCGGCGGCTGGAAGCGCAACGGTTGGAAGACTGCCGCTAAGAAGCCGGTGAAAAACGCCGACTTGTGGCAGCAGCTTGATGCGCAAACTGAGCAACACAACATTGACTGGCGCTGGGTGAAAGGGCACAGCGGTCACCCGGATAATGAGTTGGCCGATCAGTTGGCCAACCGCGGCGTCGAAGAGAGCAGATAATGAGACAGATAGTACTAGATACAGAAACCACAGGTATAGAGGTCTCGCAGGGGCACAATATCATCGAGATTGGTGCTGTTGAGTTGATCAAGCGCCGCCTCACGGGCAACAACTACCACCAGTATGTCAATCCCGATCGCGAGTCCGAGGAAGAGGCGCTGGCGGTACACGGTATCACCACAGAGTTTCTGGCAGATAAGCCTAAGTTTCGCGATATCAGCGCTGATTTTATTGAGTACGTGCGCGGCGCTGAGCTGATTATCCACAATGCCCCCTTTGACGTCGGCTTTTTAAACGAAGAGCTCAGGCGCAATGGCTGCACCGAGATGATCGAAGATATCTGCACCGTGACCGACTCGCTGCAGATGGCGCGCAAGAAGCACCCCGGACAGAAGAACAACCTCGATGCGCTGTGCCGACGC
>JBMZCU010000097.1:3854-10074 GCA_049613705.1 Pseudomonadales bacterium
CACCGCGAGCTGCACGGCGCACTGCTCGACTCGGAGATTCTCGCCGACGTCTATTTGATGTTAACCGGCGGCCAGACCAACTTAATCTTGGGGGCCGAAGATGAAGAAACCGGTGCTGATGGTCTGATCGAAGTGCGCAAGCTCAATCGCGCGGTTGATGGCCTGCCTGTGGTCAGGGCGAGTGAGTCGGAGCTGGCCGAGCACGAGGGTTTTTTAAACCTGCTGGATAAAAAAGCTGGCGAACCTTGCCAGTGGCGCCAGTAGTAATTCTAACGCAGTTGACTGTCTTTACTGCCGCGGCGGTTATAGGTGCTACTTGCGCTGTTGAGCGCATCTTCCTCTTCTTGGCAATGGATACATAGCCTTACCCCGGGCACTGCGTTTTGCCGTGCTTTGGGGATCGCGCTGTCACAGTGCTCGCACTCACTCAAACTGGGGCCGCGTGCAATTTGACTGCGCGCCAGTTGTACCGCATCGTCGACACTGGCATCAATCTGCTCTTGTACTGCTCCATCTTTAGCCCAGCCGCCTGCCATTTTTCACCTCCTGCACTGAAATCCTGAGCCTACTGGCTTTCGCTTGCCCGCACAATGTCTAAGAGCGCCAGCCCTTGCACTTGTGACGTTGAAAAGCACAGGTGGCGAGGTATCTGTATACGCTGCTGGCCTCTCATTTTTCTCGTTTGCCCGCATGTGGCGATGATTTTCCTTACATTATGCAAATTTGAGCGTTTTCGCCGCATATTCTGGCTTTTATACAACGGATGGCTGCAGCGGCTTTCGATACACTTTTGCCATCAACGTTCATCGCCAGCAGCAGAGAAAATCAGCTGTTGCAGTACACTAAAGGTATAGAGCATGCTAAAAATTGACGGCGCACTTACGCATTTTTCCAACCCAGCAGCCAGTGCACAGCGCGCATATTCAGCGTCCCAGCGCGAGGTTATCAGCGTGGCCAAAGCAGAACAGGCCATTGCCAACATCAAAACTTGGCCAGCCTATGCAGAGACACCGCTGCACGTGCTAAACGATATGGCAGCGGATACCGGTTTGGGGGCTATCTGGTACAAAGATGAGTCGCAGCGCTTTGGGTTGAAGAGCTTTAAAGCCTTGGGTGGAGCTTACGCGGTGGCGTGTCAGCTGCAAAAGGTATTAGAGGAGCGCACCGGTGTACGTCCGAGCACTGCGCAGCTGTTAGACGGCCAGCTCAAAGATCAGCTCTCGGAAATCGTCGTCAGCTGCGCGACCGATGGCAATCACGGCCGCTCTGTGGCTTGGGGCGCACAGCTCTTTGGTGCCAAGTGTGTCATTTACATTCACCGCGATGTCTCTAAGGGGCGTCAAGAGGCGATGGAAGCTTTTGGTGCTCAGGTGATACGCATCACAGGTAATTACGATGAATCAGTGCGCCAAGCCGACAGCGACGCCAAGCAGTTTGGCCGCATCATCGTCTCTGATACGAGCTATGAAGGCTATATGGAAGTGCCCAAAGATGTAGCACTGGGCTACACCGTGATGCTCAGTGAAGTGGTCGAACAGCTGGGCGGTGAAATTCCAACCCACGTTTTTGTCCAGGGCGGCGTCGGCGGTCTAGCTTCAGCGGTTGCCGGTTACTTCTGGGATCTGTGGGGTGAGCGTCGCCCGCGCTTCGTTGTGGTTGAGCCAGAGCAGGCCAACTGTTTGCAGCGCAGTGCACAAGAAGGTAAACCTGTAGTGGTCGATGGCGATCTAGACACCTTAATGGCGGGCTTGGCCTGTGGCGAGGTATCGGCGCTGGCGTGGGAGATTCTCGCCACCGCAGGTGATGATTTCACGACGTTGAGCGAAGAGGCGGTCGGTCAGACCATGCGCCTGCTCGCCAAGGGCTACAAGGCGGATCCAGCAATAGAAGCTGGCGAATCTGCGGTACCTGGTTTGGCAGCGGCTGTGATTGCCACTCAAAGCCCAAGTCTTGCATCTAGTTTAGGACTAAGTGCACAGAGCAAAGTGCTGGTTATCGGCACGGAAGGGGCAACAGACCCTGAGCTCTACCGTCAATTGGTGGGCGAGTAATCTGCCGGCAGTACTGAGTTGGCGCGAGGGTTAATCCTCGCTCACCGGTACGCACAGCGTCGTTTTAACGCTATCCATCACCACATTCGTGAGAAAGCTGCGAATGTTGCGGTTAGCGAAGAAAATTTTGCGGGTTAATGCTTCGTAGTCTTCCATGTCTTTGGCGGTGATGATCAGCATAAAATCAGAGCTGCCGGTGACGTAGTAGCACTGTTGCACTGCAGGATTTAGCTTCATCTCTTTCTTGAACTGGTCGATTAAATCGGCCTGTTCACGCTCGAGAGTCACTTGCACTAAAAGCGTGACAGGGCGGCCGACAGCTTTGGGGCTCACCACAGAGACGTCCGCTTGAATGATGTGCTGCTCGCGCATCTTTTTGAGCCTGCGCTGCACCGCGGCGGGGGAGAGCCCGACGCGCTCGGCGATCTGCTCGCTGGTGGTGCGGTTGGACTGCTGAACAAGGCTGAGGATCTTGCGATCAAAACTGTCGATGCGCGCGGTTGCTTTGTCGGACATAGCTGTATAAGTACCTTGTACAAGTAATGTGAAGGAAATCTGCACTATTTTCTATTTTTTGCATAATTTCAGCAATGCTGATCGGGCTTTTTCTGAATTTGTGCAGCGCAGCCTTGTAGTATGGATGACAACGCCTGCGATGCGCTTTCGCCGCAGACGCTTCAACGGGACATTTGTAACGTTAAACCTTTAAAGTTGAACTTGTAACAAAGAACCTTCAATGCACAGGAGTTTGGATATGCAAGTGTGTACCGTACCTTGCCAGCAGCCACTCGATCACCTGGCTCCGGCTGGGCGTATCGGCGTGATCTCGCTGGCCACAGATTTTAATATCGAGACAGACTTGCGCCAGATCTATCCAGCGGATGTCGGTTTTTTCACTAGCCGCGTCAAGAACGTTAACCCGTTGACCATCGCGAATTTGCGCACCATGGCACCTGGAATCACCGCCGCGGCAGACACTATCTTACCGGGCACCGCGCTCGATGCCATGATCTACGGTTGCACTTCGGGCACCGTGGCCATAGGTGTCGAAAAAATTGAGCAGCTAGTGCAGGCGGCAAGGCCCGGCGTGCCCGTGACTAACCCTGTGGTGGCAGCGCTGGCGGCCTTTAAGCACTTTAACGCCAAGCGGATTTCTGTGCTGACACCTTACACAGAGTCTGTGAACCGCGAGGTGGCAGCCTTCTTTGAATCTCAGGGGCTTGAAGTGCTGAGCATTGCAGGCTTTGGCTTTGAAGATGACACGGCGATGACGTACATCAGCCCGCGTGACATTCGCGATGCGGCGCTGAGCACTTGCTCCGCACAGGCTGATTTAATGTTTATCTCCTGCACCGCACTGCGCGCGGCGGGCGTGCTCGATCAGCTCGAGCAGACTCTGTCTATCCCTGTTGTCAGTTCTAACCAAGTGTTGGCCTGGCACAGCTTACAACTAATTAAATACTCGCGCGCAGTAGACGGTTTTGGCTCACTGCTGCGCCAGTTAGAAGAATAATCCGCTAGCGCGGAGAAATGAGAGAAATTTATGTCTTTAGATCCTAATTTAGTCGAGCAAATGCGCCAGTGGCGCCAACACATGCACCGCTTTCCCGAGTGCGGTTTCGACATCCCACTGACTGCGGACTTTGTCGCTGAAAAGCTTGAGAGCTTCGGTATTGAGGTGACGCGCAACATAGGCCAGCAGGGCTTAGTCGGTGTGCTGCGTTCAGGTACGGGAGGCGCGAGCGTCGGCCTGCGCGCCGATATGGACGCGCTTTTTATTCAAGAGCAGAACCAGTTTGATTACCGCTCGCAGCACGAGGGTAAAATGCACGCCTGCGGCCACGACGGTCACTCGGCCATGCTTTTGGGGGCCGCCTGTCATTTGGCGCAGAACCCGGATTTTAACGGCACTGTACACTTCATTTTTCAGCCTGATGAAGAGCACGGGCGCGGCGCCCAGGCGATGATAGACGACGGCCTGTTCGAGCGCTTTGAGATAGATGCGGTGTACGGCATTCACAATTTCCCAGGGCTAGCCTCCGGGCAGTTTATGGTGCGCGCAGGTTCTTTAATGGCCAGTGAGACGGCCTTTGAAATTGTAATCAAGGGCCAGGGCGGACACGCGGCGCTGCCCCATCGCGGGGTCGATCCTATCGTGGTCGGCTCGCAGGTGATTCTGGCGCTGCAGACAATCGTCTCACGCAACATGAACGCGATTGAGGAGACTGCCGTGGTCTCGGCGACGGAGTTCATCACCGACGGCACGGTCAACGTGATTCCCAACACGGTCACTATCAAAGGTGACTGTCGCTGCTTTACCGAGGACAGTTTGGCCAAAATCGAGGCCAGCATGGCGCGCATCGTCGCCGGGATCTGTCAGGCGGCCGGGGCCGAGCACGAGTTCAGCTTTACTAGCGCCTTCTACCCGACGGTCAACAACCACGAGCACACCCGCTACGCGGTCGAGGCGGCAACCAAAGTGCTGGGCGCTGAGAACGTCAACGACAGTTGTGAACCGCTGACCATCTCTGAGGACTTCTCCAGCATGTTGCGCGTTAAGCCCGGTTGCTACGCACTGTTGGGCAACGGGGTGGACTCAGTGGGGGGCTGTGCGCTGCACAATCCTGAGTACGATTTTAACGATGAGATTCTAGAGCTGGGCGCGCGCTACTGGGTGCAGCTAGTTCAAGACAGGTTGCCTAAGTAAACGCGATAAAAATAATGACATAGTTTGAGAAGGTTGAGTGATGAGTGTGATGTTGACCCCACCCGCTCGCGGGTTTGATGAGGCGGAGTTTACCGCGCGTACGGCCAAGTTGCAGGCGCGCATGGCGCAGCGGCAGATCGAGGCTACGTTTTTTACCACAGAGCAGGAGTTTCGCTACTTCAGCGGCTTTAAATCTCAGTTCTGGGAGAGCCCGACCCGCCCGTGGTTTTTGGTGGTGCCCGCCAGCGGCAAGCCGATTGCCGTGGTGCCGGGCATAGGTGCGGCGGGTTTCAATCACACGTGGATCGAAGATGTGCGCACTTGGCCCTCGCCGCGCCCCGAGGACGACGGTATCAGCCTCCTAGCTGAGACGTTATGTGAGGTGAGCGGAGCGTGCGGTGCCATAGGTTCCATGATAGGTCCCGAGACCCACCTGCGCATGCCCGCGGCCAACTACCAGCAGTTGCTGGGCTTACTCGGTGAGCGCTCGGTAGTGGATGTCAGCGAGACGATGCGCCTGATTCGCAGCGTCAAGAGCGCCGCCGAAATCGAGAAGCTGCGCTTTGTGTGCAATGTCACAGCCGAGGGCTTTAACTTTCTGCGCGAGCACTTGCGCGCGGGGATGACTGAGCGCGAGGCCTGCAAGGCGATGCACATTGAGATGCTGCGCCTGGGCGCGGATGCTTGCCCTTACTTGATCTCGGCCTCAGGCCCTGGCGGCTACGACGATATCATCATGGGGCCGAGCGATAGAGTGTTGGAAAACGGCGACGTGCTCATCATAGACACAGGTGCCAATTTTGATGGCTACTTCAGCGACTACGATCGCAACTTCGGCTTCGGCGAAGTCGATAGCGCGACCCACCGCGCCTACGAGGCGGTGTACGCCGCCACTGAGGCCGGCCTTGCCACCGCCGCGCCTGGCCAGACCACAGGTGATGTGTGGCGCGCAATGTGGCACGAGATGGAAAAGGCAGGAGCCCTTGGCAACGAAGTCGGCCGCATGGGCCACGGCTTGGGGATGCAGTTGACGGAGTGGCCCTCGAATGTAGAAGGCGGCGATGTGGTGCTCGAGGCTGGCATGGTGCTGACCTTAGAACCCGGAATGACCTTTGCCCCTGGTAAGATGATGGTGCACGAGGAGAATATCGTGATCACCGAGGCCGGCTGCGAGATGCTGCACCAGCGTGCCTGGAGCGAGCTGCCCCTGATTAAGGCTTGAGGTAAAGATGGTGTTGCAAGGGCGCTGGCGCGGTCCCTGCAACACAAAAGGGTAGCGTTCCAGCGCTGACAGCAGGTAAGCTGGCTTTCGCTTGTGATGTCTGATGCAACGTACGATTTGTCTTTGCAAAGAGGAGAGTCCTTATCAACCCGAGCAAACTTCCTCCGCTTAAATCCCTGTTGGGGTTTGAAGCCACCGCGCGTCTTGGCAGTGTCAGTGCAGCAGCACAGTCACTGCATT
>JBMZCU010000098.1:0-9989 GCA_049613705.1 Pseudomonadales bacterium
TTTTCTTGAACATTGGTATTGGGAACCCCGAAAATTACGGCGAATGCATCGAATTATAAAAACAGCTAACTCTAACAATCACAGGCAATTAGAGCAAGAAACAATTAGGCGCTGCAGCCATTTTTTGGTAAATTTAGCCTTTTCTTTACCACGACAAATTGACAGAGAATCTATCCATGGCTTTAGACAGGACAGATGTAGAAAAAATCGCTCACTTGGCGCGATTAAACATCGATGAAAATGATATCAGCGAGTATCAAAAAAATCTGAGCAACATACTGGACTTGGTCGGTCAAATGCAGGCAGTGGACACCGCCGAGGTCGAACCTCTGGCCCACCCACTCGATGCCATTCAGCGGCTGCGCGCCGATGATGTCACCGAAAGCGACCAACGCGAGCTGCTACAGCAGTGTGCCCCCGCGGTCGAAGACGGCCTTTTCCTCGTCCCCAAAGTTATCGATTAATCGCCTAGGACTCATCTATGTTTAGCAAAACCATTGCGCAACTTGCCAGCGACCTCCAAAAAGGCGAGTACAGCAGCGTCGAGCTCACACAGAGCTACCTCGACCGCATCGCCAGTGTCGATCCCAGCATCAACAGCTACATTACAGTAACGCCCGAGCAAGCCCTTGAACAAGCGGCACAGGCAGACAAAGTTATTGCCGCCGGCCAAGCTGGCCCAATGACAGGCGTACCCATCGCGCACAAAGACATCTTCTGCACACAGGGCGTACGCACCAGTGCCGGCTCGCGCATGCTCGACAATTTCATCTCGCCTTACAACGCCACAGTCGTCGAGAATTTCAACAGCGCAAACGCCGTTTGTCTTGGCAAAACCAACATGGACGAGTTCGCCATGGGCTCCTCCAACGAGTCGAGCTTTTACGGCATCGTCAAGAACCCTTGGGGCAACGATAAAGTGCCCGGTGGCTCATCCGGCGGCTCCGCCGCTGCAGTTGCAGCTCAGTTAGCCCCCGCTGCCACTGGCACGGACACTGGCGGCTCTATTCGCCAACCTTGCGCACTGACCAATTTAAGCGGCATCAAGCCCACCTACGGTCGCGTGTCACGCTACGGTATGATCGCGTTTGCCTCTTCGCTAGATCAGGCGGGCCCGATGACCAAAACAGCTGAAGACAGTGCCATCATGCTCAATGTTATGGCGGGCTTCGACCCCAAAGACTCAACCAGTGCTCAACAGCCAACTGAAGACTACTGCGCCACCCTTAATCAGCCGCTTAAAGGTTTGAAAATAGGCCTGCCTAAAGAGTTTTTTGGCAGCAGCTTAAACCCTGTCATCGAAGAGCGCATACAAGCAGCACTCAAGGAATACCAAGCACTGGGCGCTGAGCTCAAAGAGATCAGCCTGCCAAACTCTGGCCTCTCGGTTCCAGCGTATTACATCATTGCACCTGCCGAGGCCTCGTCTAACTTGTCGCGCTTTGACGGTGTGCGCTATGGGTACCGCTGCGACTCTCCCGTCGATTTAGAGGACCTCTACAAACGCAGCCGCGGCGAAGGCTTTGGCAGCGAAGTTAAGCGCCGCATCATGGTGGGTACCTACGCGCTATCTGAAGGCTTCTACGACGCTTACTACAAGAAGGCACAGCAGATTCGTCGTCTCATCCAGCAGGACTTTAGCAACGCCCTCAAAGAGGTCGATGTAATCATGGGGCCCACCACACCACAGCCTGCGTTCACCCTTGGCGAAAAAACCTCCGACCCTGTTGAGATGTACATGGAAGATATCTACACCCTGTCCCTCAACTTAGCCGGACTTCCCGGCATGTCAATCCCGTGCGGCCTGTGTGACGACCTCCCCGTCGGCTTGCAGATTATCGGCAACTACTTTGCCGAGCAAAAACTTCTCAATGTCGCCCACATGTTCCAACAGGCGACAGATTGGCACACACACACCGCAGCGAAGATTTAAGGAGCCACCATGCAATGGGAAGCCGTTATCGGGCTTGAGATTCACGCTCAGCTCGCCACAGATACAAAGATTTTTTCCGGCGCCAGCACACGCTTTGGTGCCGAGCCAAACACCCAAGCTTGCGCCGTTGATTTAGCACTGCCTGGCACCTTGCCTGTGTTCAACAAAAAGGCCCTGGAAATGGCCGTCATGTTCGGCACTGCGATTGACGCCAATATCGGTAAAACATCGGTATTCGATCGCAAGAACTACTTCTATCCAGACCTTCCAAAAGGCTACCAGACCAGCCAGCTATTTCACCCGATTGTCGGCCTCGGCCACATCGATATCGAACTGTCTGATGGCAGCACGAAGCGCATCGGTGTAACCCGCGCTCACCTCGAGGAAGATGCAGGCAAATCACTGCACGAATCCTTTGCCGACATGACGGGTATCGACCTTAACCGTGCTGGCACACCACTACTTGAAATCGTGTCAGAACCGGACATGCGCAGCGCTGAAGAGGCTGTCGCTTACGTCAAAAAAATCCACTCTATCGTCACTAGCCTCGGCATCTGCGATGGCAACATGGCCGAAGGCTCTTTTCGCTGTGACTGCAACGTCTCTGTGCGCTACAAAGGCGAAGAGGCATTTGGCCAGCGCACAGAAACCAAAAACATCAACTCTTTCCGTTTTATAGAGAAAGCGATCAAAGGCGAAATCATCCGCCAGATCGAGATCCTCGAAGACGGCGGCAGCATTCCCCAGGAAACGAGACTGTACGATGCCGATAAAGACGAGACACGCTCCATGCGCAGCAAGGAAGAAGCTAATGACTACCGCTACTTCCCCTGCCCTGATTTACTGCCTATTGTGATCGATGACAGCTACATCGAAGCCATTCGCAACAACTTACCAGAACTCCCAGATGCCCGCTGCGCGCGCTTTATAGAGCAATACAAACTAGCGCAATACGATGCAAGCATTCTCAGCGGCGACAAAGCACAAGCCGAGTACTTCGAAAAAGTAGTCGCCGCGACCGGTGACGCCAAGCTCTCAGCCAACTGGGTCATGGGCGAGCTGGCCAAGTTCCTCAATCAGAACGATTGCGAGATTGCACAGTGCCCTGTCAATGCCGAAGCATTTGCCACACTCTTAGCGCGCATCAAGGACAACACCATCTCAGGCAATATCGCCAAAAAAGTCTTTAAAGCGATGTGGAATGGCGAAGGCAGCGCAGATGCCGTAATTGAAGCGAAAGGCCTCAAGCAAGTTAGCGACAGCGGTGCCATCGAGGCCATTGTCGACAAAGTGCTCGCTGAAAATCCAAAGCAAGTTCAGCAATATGTCGAAGCCGAGCCCGACAAGCGCGGCAAAATGATTGGCTTCTTTATGGGACAGGTCATGAAGGCCTCAGGCGGCAAGGCCAACCCAGGACAAGTACAAGGTATTTTAAAACCCAAACTAGAAAGCTTGTGCTAAATAAAAAAGGGCGATCATAGATCGCCCTTTTTACTCGCGGTGTATCAGTGAGCCGCTAAGCTTGCATCTATTTTGCGAAGATACTGCGCTAACAGCATTTTCCGTGAGCGCTTCAACAAAGGCGTGATATCTACGGCCAATCGCAACATACCCCCCTCTTTCGCGAGCACTTCAGCGTCCAGCAAGTTACGCACAAAACTGTGTATTGTTTTAGGGTCCGTGTACTCTGGCGAATTGAAACCAAACTCTAGATGCAATTCACCGGCAATACGCACACACTCATCAATCAAATCAGACTGCGCAATCACAGCGAAGCGCTGTAACAAACGAAAGACAATGTAATAGCGCAGCAAGAAAGGTTCAGCCGTCTGCATTAGCACAACACTGACCGGCGTGCTACGCACCTGCATGCTTCGCCCCTTGCAATCAATATATTGCTGCGCAATCAACAACTGCCGTAACTGCTCCAACACCTGAGGTAGCGCCTGAGCCTCCCAGGGCCAAAACAAACTGCGCGCCAAGTGCGGATAAACACTCTGCATCATACTGACAACCACACGCTGACTAACGCCGCCGGTGCGCTTGGCAAAAAGCAAATAAATCCCTGCGAACAACGTCAAATGATGAATCTGATTACGGTAGAACGTCATCTCCGCCGCTTGCTCAGCAGTGAGGTAAACATCCTCACCACTGCGCGATACTTGACCGCGCAGCTGCGCATCCTGCAGCCAGTTCGCAACGGCCCCCTTCGCCATTGACGAAGGCTTTTGCGGCGCACTTAACAGCAGCGTTGACAACTGATTGACCTGCTCGACAAGAGCAGTCACCGCGATGCGCTGGCGCGGTTGCGTTAGAATCACCGTCGCTATCAAAGCAGTTTCACTGACGTGCGAGACAGCGTTTATCGCACACATCACCTGCTGCGCCACAGCCTTGCTTCGCACATGCGGATCGTCAAACTTCGATAACTGCGTACTCAGATCAATCGGCGCCGCGTAACTGACAACAGCATCGCCGTGCTTACCCTTAAACAACCTTAAACTCTGTAACAAACCAAACAGGGACTCTCCACGCTTTTCGCCGCCAGAGAGCTGCTTGCGATAGCTTGCGCTCTCTGTCAGCTTGTCGTAGCCAATCCAAACAGGCACCAGCGCAACAGGTTTTTCAGCTTGACGCATTGCCGCCTCCACTGTCAGTGAGAGCACACCGAGTTTGGGCGGTAACAAGCGCCCCGTCCGACTGCGCCCACCTTCAATAAAGTACTCAAGTGCATGCCCGGCACTGTGCATTTTCATCATATATGCACGAAAGAGCGCGCGATAAAGTGCATCATCCTTAAAACTGCGCCGCATAAAGATCGCTCCCCCACGGCGAAGAACGCCACCGAGGATAGGTGCATTGAGGTTATCGCCAGCAACGACATAAGGCAGCATCAAGCCCTGGTCGTGTAAACTCCAAGAGACCAACAGATAATCCATATGACTGCGATGACAAGGCAAGTAAACCATCTGGTGTGTTTTAGCGCGCTGGCGAACCTGCTCTAGCCCTTCAATGCGCACTTGACGATAAACACTGCGGTAAAAACGACCAAGCCCCAGCCCTATCATCCGCGCAACACTGGGGCTAAGGTTGGCAGCCATGTTACGCAACTCACGTCGTGCCCTGCGCTCAACTTGCGCGCGCGGCACTCCTTCCTCTGCGGCGGCGCTCTCAATTGCACGCTGCACATCAGCACTGTCAATCAGCGAGGCAACTAAGCGTTTTCGCGGCTGCAGCACCGGCCCAAATGTCGCGGCGCGACGCTGCTCGAAGTGCCCCTGTAATTGCTGCAAGACTTTGCCAGCTTGTGCCCCCGAAGGCTGCTGACTATCACGTTTGAGCATAGCGCGTAACGATAAAGGCTTATCTAGCTGAACCAGTGTTTGACGACCATTGAACACCAGCTGTACTAAGCGCCCCCACCAGCTGGTAACCCCTTCGCGCTCAGCGAGCAAGAAGCGCCACCACGAGAAATTTCGATTCGGTAAATGCCCGTGATAAATACTCACTGGCACCAGTTCAATATCATAGCTATCTTCAGCAAAGGGTAAGCGCTCGACCAGAGACTCAAGGCGATAGAGCAGCGCCTTCTGATTTTTGCGGTCACAGCTGAGCAATTGGCGGCACAACAGGTCCACGCCCTGCATCTGCAGTACACTCGTGAGTAATTCACGGTGCTCAGAACGTCCATTTTCCAGCACGTAAACTACGTTGCTGCGCCTCGATATGTGCACATCGCCAACAACCTTGGCGCGGACAAAAAGCTTATTGATGAAACGACCTAACAGAGCCATATACCTCAAACGTCTAGACCTCTTATACGAGGCGAAATTGATGAGCGGGGATTTTACCTAGAGCGGGCGCCAACTAACAGCATTTATTGCCAACTAGCATGTCGCCCGTGTTGCTGAGCCTTCAATAATGAGGCGGCGGGGTATCAATAATCTCAGGCTGAGCACCTGCATGTGCACCGCGCTCCAATCGTTCATTTAATATTTTGACGACCCGTGATAGATCGAGCATCGCCTTATCCTGTTTAGCAATGACTTGGTTGAGCTCGTCAATCATTTGCTCTTGAAAAGCAACACGACTCTCCAGCTCATCAACTCTGTCTTCTAAATTCACACTTATACTCACAACAAATTGAACGAAAATCCAAAGATTATAGAGAGCGTTGAGCCAGGTAAATCAAAAAATCAAAAATCTCGCTTAAAGCAGATGAGGGCAAGGGCAATCGGCTTTTTTAAAGTTCTCGGCAAGCTATTAATATTCTTATTGAATATTTATTTAATAACCTGTATACCTGATCTTTGGAGAGGATTTTTTCGGCATAGACTAGCTGCCGTAAACTCAGCTCCTCTGATGTATGCCTTTTTTTATAAATTATAACTTTAAGAGACTATTAGATGAGTGGTAATCAACTTTTACGCAGCTTAATTGCCAGCGCTATCGCTGCTGTTTTAACACCTTTTTTACTCAATAAAATCACAGATGCTGGCCTTGCGCTCAGCCCTGCAGTACTAATCATCATCTTTGCAGTTACTATGGCAAGCTGCGCATTGGCGGCATTTTCAAGTACCGCATCAGCAAGTACTTCAAAACGTGAAGCTCAAAGTGAGCGCGAGAACGGTGCCGAGTACGACGATGACGAAGAACTGGAAAATGACGAGCGCGAGACCGGCACCGTCAAATGGTTCAACGTATCTAAAGGGTTTGGTTTCATCACTCGCGAGAATGGCGATGATGTTTTTGTTCACTTTCGCAACATCCGCGGCCGCGGTCACCGCTCTTTGAGCGAAGGCCAACAAGTTAAATTCTACAGCCGCGATAGCGACAAAGGCTTACAAGCTGAAGACGTTTCTATTCTTCGCACTTAATTTAAGTGCACTATAGCGCGCCCTAGGCGCGCTTCCTCCCCTCACCCTTGCGCGACCTTCAAAAACACGTCTAAACTCGGCCCTTACAAAAGCGTGGATTGATGTTGTCGATGCCACAATTTTAATGCCTCAAGCCCTTCGACCCTCTGCTGCAACAAGGTGCAAAAGTCCTCTGCAAACTGTGGCGCATGAACATTATCCGGCGTATGAAAGAAGAAGTAGGGAGTCAGCCCTTGTGCTAACCATAACTGCGCCCGCTCTACCCACTGCGTAATTTCACGCTGTGCCAATTCTCGCTGCTGTGGCACAATAAAGCGCACCATTGGCTGCCCTCCCGTTGTCACAACCCGTGTCGGTACTCTGGGCTTCGCTTCGAGTGCATCTTGAGTGGCAGCATCTGTTAACTGGCGATTAGCAAAAAGCGAGCGCGTGTCAAAAATCACTCGATTGACTGCGTACTGCTGTAACAACTCACAGTAGCGCCGCTCGTGATCTCCTTTGCGAAAGAAGTCCAGGTGCCGCACTTCTACTGCATAATTAAAATCACTGGGAAGGCCCTGCAAAAAAACCGCTAAAGCCTCTAAGCCAGATGCGTCAAAAAATGCGTCCAACTGCAGCCAAACTAACCCAAGCTTTGATTTTATTAGCGAAATTCGGTTCAGAAATTCAGTTACCTGCCGTGAACAATGAGTAAGGCGCAACTGATGTGAGATCTCTTTGGGAAATTTGAAACAAAAGCGAAAGCTATCATCAACCTGTGAGTTCCAGGTACGGATACTCTGCTCACTGGGTAAGCCGTAGAAGGAGCTATTGCCCTCAACACTGCTAAAGCTCTTCGCATATACAGCCAACGAGTTGCGCTCGTTACTATGGTCGTACCAGTCGCGGTGATGCCATTGCGCCAGGCCAAAATATATTTTGTGAGTCATGCTAGATCAACCTACACACTGCAGCATTAGTAAAGGTAAAATGAGCTCGATAACCCACGCCACAGGTAGCCAATAGTTATGGATTTTGCGTCACTGATAGGGATTGTATCTGGAATAGCTTTGATTGTATCCGCCATTTTTCTTGGCGGTTCTGCCGATGTGTTCCTCAACGTCCCCGGCATCATGATTGTTGCCGGCGGCACTTTAGCTGCGACCTTGTTAACGGTACAAGTCAAAGATATGCTAAACGCCTTTAAGGCAGCCTATTTTGTATTTACCCGGGATAAAACCAACGCCTCGGACATGATAGACACCATGATCGAACTGAGTAAAATCAGCCATCGTCACGGCCTGCTAAAAATGACGCACATTAAAACAGATTCTCGAGTGCTAAAACGCGCCTGTAACCTTCTCGCTGAAGCCGCATCCGAGCAAGTCATCCGCAATACTTTACAAAACGAAATTGACTCACTGATCGCCCGCCACTTTGCCATCCAAGATGTCTTTAAGCGTATGGCCAACTACGCTCCAGCCTTTGGCATGCTCGGTACACTCATCGGCCTTATCCAAATGCTCAGCAAGCTGGATAACCCCGAAACGATCGGCCCTTCTATGGCTGTCGCCCTGCTGACAACATTTTACGGCTCCCTTATGGCGACCATGGTTTTCCTGCCCATAGCAGGTAAGCTACGCGCCCGTACACTTACAGAAGTGACCAACCTAGAGATCATTCGCGAAGGCTGCATCAGTATTTTAACCAATGATCAGTGGGCACACGTCTATGAGCAGCTAACAGCATATCTACCTGAAAACCAACGTAAATCAATCTTTCCCAACGCGCCGGAGTAGCGATGAATAAGGCGATTAAATTACACGAGGAAGATAACGACAACGGCTGGATTGTTACTTTTGCCGATCTCGTCACACTGCTGCTCGTGTTCTTTATACTGCTGTTCTCCATTTCTACACTCGAAAAAGAAACCTTTGTAAAGACCATTGACGCGGTTAAAACAGCCCTTCAGGGAACAGGTGCAGGCACTCAAGCGCTTATCGACGTTGAGAAAGTTGAAACGGGAACTGTACCGACAGATTCGAACGACCCATCAACTGAAACGGGTGAAAAAGAACAGGCCCCCACTGAGATCGAACAACCTATCATCACGACGCCTTTTGCCATAACGCCACCAGAACCTAGCAGTAAGGCAAAGAAAGACGAAAAGGCACAACAGGAGCTAGCTAAACTCTCCAAATCTCTAAACCAGTTGATTAAGACCTCGGGAAATGAAGACGACGCCAAGATTTCTCCGCCGATAGATGGCAAAATCGTCATTAATATTCGAGGCTCGCTTTTCTTTAATGCAGGCTCGGCACAGTTCAGGCGTCAGGCGATGCCAATCATGGACGGCATTGGAAATATCCTCAGAAAAAACACCAAGTTTAATTTGGCGATTGGCGGACACACTGACAACATTCCAATCAGCACCAACCGCTTTCCGTCAAACTGGGAGCTCTCCGCGATTAGAGCAACCTCTGTACTGCGTTACTTTATTCGCGGCGGCATGGCCCCCGAACGTTTAACAGCAACCGGTTACGGTGAATCGCAGCCTCTAGGGCCCAATGAAACGCCGGAGGAGCGCGATACCAATCGCAGAATAGAATTTGTACTTGAGCGAAATTAGTTATGAAAAAACCACTCTTTGAAATTGAAGGCTTAGAAGAGAGCAATCGCGGTGAATACCGGCTCTACCCGAGCGATGAGGATAACATCAAGCTGATCATTGCAGGCAAAGCCGTTGAAGTTGACAATATCTCAGCCAACGGAATTGCCTTTAAGTTTATCGGCAACGTCAAAAAAGCGACATACAAAGTCGTGTTGGAGTTTACACTTGATGAAAAGCATTCGATTGAGTGTGCCGTTAAAGTCTTGCGTCAGGCTCCGCCAATTTATAGCGGTACGCTAGTTGATCTTTCGCCATCTGATTCGCGTCTCATTTCGCAGCTGATTATCAACAGCCAAAAGCGTTCGATTAGGCGCGGCGCCAAGAAATAACCATCGCCGAGACACTGCAAAGTACATCTATTTTAAAATAGTACTTGCAGTGTTTTCTAAGAGCTGTATAATTCGCTCCACAGTTTGAGACAGCCACTACATTGTTTTTAAATTCTTTTGAAATCAATATTTTAGTGGAGTCACATTGATGCGGGGTGGAGCAGCTTGGTAGCTCGTCGGGCTCATAACCCGAAGGTCGT
>JBMZCU010000099.1:0-9886 GCA_049613705.1 Pseudomonadales bacterium
GAAGAGGCTTTCCGCCAGCGGCGATTAGGCACTTTTGTGACATGGTTGGCGTGACTCGTTCAAACGGTATCGTCGATGTTGGTATGCTCGAGTCCGCCGTTCGCGATGACCTTGAGCAAAATGCCAAACGTGCGATGTGTGTTCGTGAGCCGTTGAAAGTAACGATTGAGAATTTTGGCGCTGATGAGACTGAAATGTACAGTTTACCTAGTCACCCCAAGCAAGATATGGGGCAGCGCGCGGTACCTTTCACGCAGACGCTTTATATTGAAAAGAGTGACTTTAGCGAAGATACCAGTCTTAGTCGCAAGAAGTTTCAACGTCTTGTGATCGGTGATTTTGTTCGCTTGCGTGGTTCATATGTGATCAAAGCCGAACGTGTCATCAAAGATGACAGTGGAGACGTCGTTGAAGTGGTGGCTTCCTTGGTCGCTGGTACTGTGGGTAATAATCCACCACCTGAGTTTAAGCCCCGCGGTGTGATTCACTGGGTGAGCGCCGAGCAATCCATTGAAGTTGAGCTGAGAATCTACGATCGTCTATTCACTGTAGAAGGGCCGGATAAAGATAAAGACGCAAATTTTGTTGATTTCATCAACCCTGATTCCCTGCAGGTCATTAAAGGTGCACGTGCAGAGCCTTCTCTGGCGAGTGCTGAGCAGGAGCAAGGGTATCAGTTTGAGCGCACAGGCTACTTTGTCTTAGATGAAGAGAGTGCTGCTAGCAAGCTTATCTTTAATCAGACATTGCCGCTCAAGGCTGCAAAGCGTTAATTGGGATCCGAGTTGTCAGGTGGTGAACCTACAGCATTATCTGTAGTCACACTGACAACTCGCTCTGGGGCTTTAAGTATGAATACAGCACGTGTACGGTTGGCTTTTTTTGCCGTATTAATATCCTCTCTCAGTTTACTCTACTCGACTGCGTTGAGAGCCGAGAGAGCGCCAGACTTCAATTTGTTTGACACCCAAGGAGAGGTTGTTCGCCTTTCTGATTATCGCGGTAAAGCCGTTATCGTTCATTTTTGGGGAACATGGTGCCCGTTTTGTCGGCAGTTGCAACCAGGCCTTGAGCGCTTGTATCGCAAGTATAAGGATTCGGGGCTTGAAGTGATTGCAATCAGTATCCGTGAGCCTAAGGCTGCTGACCCTGCGTTAGAACTAGAGAAGTTGGAAATCACATTTAAGACAGCGTTGCGAGGGGAGAAAGTCGCCAAGATCTATCAAGTGCCGGGAACGCCGACAACGTTTTTTATTGATAGGGCGGGTGATATTGTGTGGCGGACGCATATAGCTGATGCGGATGATCCAAAGCTGGAGCAGTATACGCGACGTATTTTATCGCTAGATTGAGAGTAAAAAAGAGTGGCATTGCCACTCTTTTTTTGTCGCTTAAGGGAGTTCTTCAAACTCAACCGGCGTGATGCTGGTTAGCATTTTGGTTAGGTCTAATAGGATAATCAAGGCGTTATCATAATAGCTGACACCTTGAACAAAGCGGCGCTCTGAATCCTCGGAGGCGACTGAAGGTGCGCGCTCGATGTGATTCTGTGGAATGTTTACAACTTCGTCCACGCTGTCGACAACCATGCCAACAACCTCTTGCTCATTATATTCAACAACAATAATGCGTGTGTCATCGTCGATAGGTACCGTCGGTAGGTTGAACAAGAGGCGTGTATCGATGACGGTTACAACGTTACCGCGCAAATTGATAATGCCGCGGATGTAGCTGCTAGAGCCTGGTACAGGTGTGATCTCAGAGTAGCGTAGTACTTCTTTGACTTGCATAACATCGATAGCGAAGAGTTCTTTGTTGACTTTGAACGTCGCCCACTGGTTAAACACAATTTCTTCTTGTACGGCGCGAGACTTTACGGATTGCTCTTTCGTCGTTTTGTTCTTTTCCATCATGTCCAGCTGTTTAGCCGCATCTGTCATGGTCATGTTTTATCACCTTTTGATCGTAACAGCGGCTCGAGCTGAGCTAGACCGCTTTTGGTACTGTGTCTTGGAAAATACTCAAGACTGATATCTCCAGTATAGCCCATTAATTTTATTGCATTAAGTAAATTTGGGTAGTTAATTTCACCGCTTCCCGGCTCGCCTCTACCGGGAACATCTGCAATTTGTATGTGCCCGATCAAAGGCAGCATTTGCTCGATGCGCTGGGTTAGGTTCCCCTCCATAATTTGCATGTGATAGACATCGTACTGAAACTTGAGATTATCGCAGTTTGCCGTTTCTATAATGCGCTGTGCCAGGGCCGAGTTATTCAGAAAGAAACCCGGTATATCCTGAGTGTTGATCGCTTCGATCAGCAGCGTAATTCCAAACGGCGCTAAATAGTTAGCGGCAAAGCGCAGGTTGTCTATCAATGTAGAAGTAGCGGCTGAATGTGATAAATGTTTAGGCTGAAGGCCGCTCAGGCAGTTGATTTTTTTTACACCCAGAAAATTGGCGTATTCAGCTGCCAGAGTGAGCGCGCGCGCAAATTCTTCACGCGTCTGAGGGTTACACGCAGTACCGAGTTGGCCGTCATCTGTTCTTGGTAGGTTAATAAGGCGCAGTGAGAGCTTATATTGTTCGAGCTGCTGCTTTATCGCTGTTTTATCGAGTTCGTAGGGAAACTGGATCTCTACTTGGGTAAAGCCGTGGTCAGCGGCTAGCGCAAATCTCTCTATGAGCGGGACTTCAGTGAAGAGCGTGCTGAGATTAACGGTGAATGTGCGCATGCTTACCCCTTAGTGTCTGGTTGTTTTTTGCAAGCCTTCTCGAGCAATAGAAAGAGTGCGCTGTGATCTAGCTCTTCACAGCCATCTTCAACTAAAGCCTGATATTGCGCCATTGCCAGTGTTGTAAAGGGTAGGGAGCAGCTTTTACTGCGAGCAAACTCATCGATGGTCGCCAAGTCCTTGAGCTGTACGCGGCTCGTGGCACCTGGGGTAAAGTTGCGTATCAACATGCGCTCACCGTGCTGTTCGAGTATCTTACTGGCAGCAAATCCACCGAGTAGCGCTTGGCGCACGGCTGCAGGGTCGGCACCGCCTTGTTCGGCTAATAACAGAGCTTCAGAGACGGCGCCTATGGTGATGCCGACAATCGCCTGGTTTGCACACTTAGCAATTTGGCCGCAGCCGGCAGGACCGATATGGACGAGCTTGCTGCCCATCGCATTGAAAAGAGGCGCTGCGCGGTTGATGTCGTTAGTTTCACCGCCAGCCATGATGACCAGTGAAGCCTCTTGAGCCCCGCGTGTACCCCCAGAAACCGGTGCATCTATATAGCTGAGCGAAAACTCATTTGCCTTTAATGCGTGCTGGCGGGCACGCTCTGGCGGCAGTGATGCCATATCTATAATTAATGCGCCGGGTTTGCAGCAGGCCAAGCTTTCATCGTTGAGTAAAACCTGTTCTTGTACTTCACAGTTTTCCAGCATGCTGATAATGATGTCTGCTTCTGCGATTGCAAGGTTTGCAGTAGTGGCTAGCGTGGCGCCTAGCTCGAGCAGAGGTTCTGCTTTTGCGTGCGTGCGGTTCCAGACTATAAGATTAAAACCTGCGCGCGCGAGGTTTTGTGCCATAGGGAGTCCCATCAGGCCAGTACCAATAAAGCTGACGATCATATTACGCACCTACAAGCAGTTAAGAGGTTTAGGCAGGCCGGCATAGCGTGCAGCTTGCTTTGGTGGGCTGTCGCTGAAGAGTTTCATCAGGTAGATGCTTTTACCTTTGTCATCGCCGTATTTTTGTTTCATCGCTTTGACGAGTGGGCGCATGGCAGGAGAAAGCTCGAACGCTTGGTAAAACTCGCGTACCGTGTATATGACTTCCCAGTGAGCAGGTGTGAGTTCAAGGTGGTCGTACGCGGCTAACTGCTCTGCAAGTGCGCGATTCCATTGAGCTAAATCTAGCAGATAGCCTTCATTGTCTAGGAGGGCAGAAAGATCTGTTGTCATCGTTTAAAACCAACTGAGTGTTTTGGTGTGTTGGGTGCACAGTACAACAAATCCAGCGTCATCGGTAACCTTGATTGCGCACTCTTCGCGGGCTTGTGCTTCGAGTCCTCGGGCGTGTAGGTCCGCTTCAAGAGCGTAAACTTGCACGGGTACTGCTAAGAGTTGGGCGTTTTGTTTATCACAGCAGGCGCTGACGGCGTTCTCGATGAGCAAAATGCTGTCTTGGGGGCTGAGGCTGTTGTAGCAGGCCTGGTAGAGCTCGTGGGCATTAAGCCCTTTATTCAAAATGTGGAGTGTTCCGCTAGGCATAGTAATCCTAAAGTGAGTCGCCCTATAGATTGATAACACAGTCCGCGTTGGCAATTAGCTGTGCTTGCTGTGAAGTATCAATCGCTATGGGAGATAGGCTAAGGGTTAAGTCATCGATGGAAAAGCGCTTAAGATCTTGCGCCAAGGCGTAAACTTTGCCGATGTCATACATCGGAAGTGCTTTTAAATGTCCGGCAATATTTTTGCGCTGCAGTGCAGATGTATCTACGTTGCTATTGAGCTGCAAAACACCTTCGCCTAGAAAAAGTAGACTGACGGGTATATCGAAGGCGGCGCAGGCCAGCGCGATATCAATGCTGTCACGGTTATGCTCCGTACCGATGGGGCCATGCCTGATGATAATAAGGAGAGATTTTTGAGTCATGTCATCCTCAGTTGCCAAAGGTTATAAGCTGATTGCTGTTAATAATCGCGTCAGCGAGCTGTCCCAGGCCTGAAAGCGCAAAGCCTTGGCGCAAGTTGATCGCCGGTTTTTGGTGGCGCTGAGCTTCTTGTGCGTCGAGGAGCCCGCGGCGTACAGCTGCGGCGATGCAGACGACAAGGTCTATTTTAGGTTGTGCCATCAGAGCTAGCCAGTCATCGGTAATGTCGACTTCATCCCGTGGTGTCACAGTATTGTTGGAGGCCGCATTGACGCTGTCGCCGTAAAAGAATACCCGGTGAAGTTGGTGCCCTTGCGCTATTGCTGCTCGGCTAAAGCGCAGTGCACTCTGTTCGCTCTGGGTGTTGGGGCTTGCGTAGATAAGGAGAGAGAAAATCATTCTATAACCATGCAAAAACGCCCCGAGCCAAGGGCGTCGGGGCGTTGGTAAAACGGGGTGATTGATATTAATCGTCGCTTAGGAAGCCAACCAAGTGCAGCATGTGAATGAACAGGTTGTAAATGTTCAAGTACAAGCCGACAGTTGCCATGACATAGTTCTGATAGTGGCCGTTAACGATGTTGCTGGTGTCATAAAGAATGAAGCCTGACATCAGTAAAACAACAGCAGCAGAGAACGCTAGGCTAAAGCCAGAGACGTCAACACCGAACAGCGGCAGTACAAACAGTGCAACCATGGCGATCAATAGAACAATCATGCCTGCAGCTAGGAAGCCACCCATAAAGCTGAAGTCTTTCTTGCTTGTCAGTACGTAGGCAGATAGACCAACGAAAGTAAGCGCAGTCATGCCAAGTGCTGTCATGATGATTTGGCCGCCGTTTGCCATGCCTAAATAGGCATTTAGGATCGGTCCAAGTCCGAAGCCCATCATTGCAGTAAACAAGAAAGTCAGAGGTAGGGCCGCTGCACTATTCTGGTTCTTGTTGATCAAAAAGATCATGATGAAACTGCCGATAAAACTGCCGAAATAGACAATCGGGCTGGTGACATTCATCGCCACGGAAATGCCCGCAGTAATGGCGCTGACAGCTAAAGTCATCGCCAGCAACATATAAGTGTTGCGAATCACTTTGTTCGTTTTTACAAACGAAGGCTGTGAACTCGTCGTGAAAGAATTGACGTTATTCATAACTATCCTCTTCAGTATAAATTGAAACTCAATTACCGCTATAATGGCGTCTTTTGTAAATATTTCAAGGGTTAATCTGCTTTGCAATCGAGTAACTTGGCTGTTTTGTACGAAGACGAACATTTGATCGCGATCAATAAACCCTCAGGTTTGTTAGTTCATCCTAGTTGGTTGACACCGCGCGGCACAGAAAGTGCGGCCGGACTGATAAAAGATTACTTGGACGGTGCAGTGGTGCACACAGTGCACCGTTTAGACCGAGCAACATCTGGGGTGTTGTTATGTGCAAAAGACAAGCTGTCAGCACAGCTGATTGGCCAAGCTATGTTTGAGCATAGAGTCGAGAAACGTTACTTGGCGGTAGTGCGCGGTTACGCACCCGAGGCGGGTGAGATAGATCACCCGTTGAAGTATCAACACGATAAGATAGCCGAGCCTTTCGCCTGTGACAAAGAGGCGCAATCTGCACAAACGCGTTATCGCCGTCTGGCAACCGTTGAATTAGATATCGCAGTGGGTAAGTGGCCAAAGGCGCGTTACTCACTGGTGGAAGCGATGCCTTTAACGGGTAGAAAACACCAAATCAGGCGTCATCTTAAACATGTGTTCTGCCCTATAGTAGGTGATACAAACTATGGGGAAGGGCGGCATAATCGGCTTTTTCGCGAGCATTTTGATGTTGCTAGATTATTGCTACACGCTAGATCGCTAAAAATTGAGCATCCGCACAGTAAGCAGCAAATAGAAATCGTGGCACCTCAGGAAGAGGTTGTGAATGCACTGTTTCAACGCTTTGGCTGGCCGACATTCAACGAACGTGAAGATTTGCTTCAAGGGATTTGAAAATAGGCAAAAATCGAAGGGCGGGCATTTAACTCTTTATCCAAATTGCGTATCCTTCGCCGAATATTTATGGATTACCTCCATTCCTTGTAGACATGAGAGCAAACAATGGCACAGATGAAATCTCTAGCGGAGATTAAGCGTACAAAAGCAGAGTTAAAAATCGGCGTGATCGGGGCCATGGAGCAGGAAATTGCGATTTTGCGTGACGCACTGGTCGATCGTGAACACTCTACGTTAGCTGGCTTTGATCTCTATACAGGGCAGCTTGACGGTGCAAATGTCGTATTGCTGCAGTCTGGGATTGGTAAGGTAAACGCATCGGTCAGTACAGCACTTATGCTGCAGCATTTTGAGCCCGATTGCATTATCAATACAGGCTCTGCAGGTGGCTGCGATGAATCGCTGAATGTGGGCGATGTTGTGATCTCATCACAATTGTTGCATCACGATGTTGATGTGACAGCCTTTGGCTACGAGCCGGGGCAAATGGCGCGTATGCCAGTGGTTTATGAACCCGATGAGCTGCTGATGCAGATAGCTGAGAGCTGTATTGCCTCGATGGGAGGTACGCAAACGGTACGCGGGGCGATTGCTACAGGTGATACTTTTATGAGTGATCCTGAGAAAGTGAACAAGGTTAAAGGCATGTTTCCTGCGACCAAAGCCGTTGAAATGGAAGCGGCGGCTATTGCGCAGACGTGTTTCCTCTTTGGGACTCCTTTTTTGGTTGTGCGCTCGCTATCTGATATTGCAGGTAAGTCGTCGAATATTTCTTTTGCTGATTTTATTGAAACAGCTTCAGCGCACTCTGCCAGCACAGTGCGAGCAATTATTGCCAAGTTGATCTAGCGCGCAGGACTTGGTTGATGAACAAGATTGTGATCGATATCAGTATTAGCAGTGATGAGTATCTCAAACAGTATCAGCAACCAGGTTGTGTTGTATCGACCGTCTCTCGTGACGGTCGTTCGATTCGCTTTCCCGCCAATATACTAAAGCCCTTTTTACTTCACAGCGGTATTCGCGGCAGCTTCTGTATTGTTTTCGACCGCAGCGGCAAGTTTCAATCTATCGAGCGCCTTTGAACCTGTCAGCCTGATGCGGTTAGCTCTTTAAATGCTGTTTCTTAATCCCTTCTCAAGTCATCGTTGATTGCGATTGGGGACGGGTAGTTAAACAGCACAATATAGGATGAAAGTAAGAAAGTAATAATCGTCGTCGCTTGGATTACATGCGATGCTAAGTTATCAATCATGCCTGCACTGGCAGCTATATAGGCAATTAGCAGTGAGAATTCGCTGGTTTGGCCTAAGCGAAAGCCAACCTCCCAAGACATGCTGTTATCCTCGCGTATGCGCAATAAAAAAAAGCGAAAAATAATAGGTTTTAGCACGATAACCAGCAGGCCGAGTACCAGGGCGGGCAAAATGATTTGGCCGAGTAGGGAAAGGTCGAAATTGGCGCCGATTGAGAAGAAAAAGAGAACTAAAAAGAAATCCCTGAGCGGTTTAAGGTGTGTCGCGATGTATTGTGATATTGGGCTGGTTGCCAGGGATACACCTGCAACAAAGGCACCCATTTCAGCGGATAGGCCGATCAGTTGTGCGCCCTCTGCCATACCTAGACACCAGCCGATGGCGAGCAAGAAAATATACTCGTGAAAGCGATCAAATTTTTGTAACAGCGGCAAAATAATATATTTCACACTGGCGAATGCGATCAGTGCCAGGGCGGGCATGCCCAACAGTGGCTTGATCATCAACCAAGCACCTGTGTCAGCGCTGTTATGCTGGGCGTAAATGAGCATGAGTACAGCAATGGCGATAATATCCTGCAACAGTAACAAGCCGACGACGAGCTCACCGGTGTGGCGATGGTGCAAGACAGTCGTGGGCAGTAGTTTGATACCGATAATGGTGCTGGAAAACATTAGTGCCGCACCAATGATCAAGCACTCAAGAATGCTAAAGCTAAACAGATAACCAGTTACAAAACCAAGGCTGAAAAAGGCAATAGAACTGCCGATGGCTACAGAAGAGGCCCGCTTTAACATTGCGACTAAATGCGCCGGTTGCATGTCTAATCCCAGGAGGAATAGAAGGAAGATGATGCCTATGTGCGAAGTGTCTTTGACTAAGCTGGTATCTGAAATAAAACTGTAACCATAAGGCCCTAGCGCGGCGCCGAGTACAATATAGGCAACCAAGATAGGCTGGCGTGTATAGAGTGCCACAGAAGCTAGGGCCGCTGCCCCGCTAAAAATTAAAAAAAGAGAAAAAACAAACGACTGGTCGGCCAAATTGCCCCCTCCATGTGCAGATTGGTTAAAAAATAACAGAGCGCAGCACAATCACAAAGGTTTTATTCGTTGCAGCAATTGAAAATGTGAATACCGCGCCTATATAGAAACAGTGCTTGGAACAAGTGAGTGCTCGTCAAGGGACGCAATACAAGGGAGATACTCATGTGGTGCGTTACAAACCTCGTGCGAGATTTTCGTTGGCGTATATTGGCGCATAAGAGATGTTTCAACACGAGCTTGAAGTGTAACAAGGCTTTCCCGTTTTAAATCGTACTTATCAGGCTTGGCGGTGAGCTTCGTAGAGGTAATAGACCCATAGTATTTCACTTGGATACCTGAGTGATTTACTAGGATATAATATGCGTGTATTCTAGCGCACAAAACAGCGTGCTGTAGCGCTGAATTATAAGGGCGTGATAGATTGTCGCCTCGATTAAACAATGACCGTAAGAAATGCATGCGTAACTAGGTGTTTAAATGAACTTGAATTTGACTGTAACTGAAAGTGCTGAGCTCTACTTGGCTGATTTGCTCTCGAAACAAAACGTAGAGGGTATCGCTGTGCGCATGTTTGTGACTCAGCCTGGAACACCTTATGCAGAAACATGTCTGGCTTATTGTAAGCCTGAAGAAGTTGTTGCTGACGATGAAATCCTACAGCTGAGTAAGCTGCGATTCTATTTCGAAAAAAACAGCTTAGCTTATCTTGAAGAGGCGACAGTCGACTTTGCTGAAGACCGTATGGGTGGCCAGCTGACGATTAAAGCGCCAAATGCCAAAGTACCTAAGGTGTCGGCTGATAGCCCCATCGAAGAGCAAATTAACTATATTCTCTATACTGAAATCAACCCAGGGCTCGCCTCTCATGGCGGTGAGGTCAGTTTAGTTGGCGTGGTTGAAGAAGAGCAGGGGCGTATTGCCGTGCTCAAATTCGGTGGC
>JBMZCU010000100.1:0-9834 GCA_049613705.1 Pseudomonadales bacterium
CTCAGGCACTGTACTTTGCTACCGGCCCAGGTGTTATCCCAAGACTTAGTACTTGTTTGGCCTGGACCAATTGGCCCGGCGATACGCAAATAGGCGCTGTCGCTGTTTCCTTTTTTAGGGCGTACCATCTGTCCACTGGCATCAAAGCCGCTGACTTTAAAGCGCGCGTACTGGTAACTGCCAGCAGATATGTTTTTAAAGTTCATCTCAACGCCTGTCGAGCGTTTGGAGCTAGACTGTACCGGTGTCGCATCGGCAACGATGAGAGGCGCAGGTGCGTATACCGCTTTATCTGGCTCTTTGTTGGTTGAGCAGCCGGTCAACGCAAGGGCGATGACAGTTGCACTAAGCGTTGCCTTAGTCCAGCGATTCATGGTTATTCCTTTAAAGTTCGTTAATATTTTGTTCATCTGTAAAAATGCCCGAATAGTTTGCCCTAGATCGTTAAATGACGCAAACCAGTATATGCGAGGTCATAGACATGCGCTGTGCTCAATGGTTGCACATTGAGTTGCTTCACAGCAAAAAAACACTGGCCTATAATCGAGTGACTAGCCTGTGCTTCAAGCACGTAGCCAACATCTTGAGAGGTGCCCGATGAGAGACCCCAATAGCGTTATCATTTTCGATACCACCTTGCGCGATGGAGAGCAAAGCCCCGGTGCCTCCATGACGAAAGAAGAGAAATTGCGCATTGCCAAGCAGTTGGAAAAAATGCGAGTTGACGTTATTGAGGCGGGTTTTGCGATCGCTAGCCCTGGGGATTTTGAGTCCGTTAAAAGCATTGCACAGGTCGTTAAAGACAGTACGGTTTGCTCCTTGGCTCGCGCGGTGAATGCCGATATTGATCGCGCAGGGGAGGCGTTGCGCAACGCGGCCAGTGGTCGAATTCACACTTTCATTGCCACTTCGCCTATTCACATGGAATACAAGCTGCAAATGTCGCCTGATCAGGTGGTAGAGCGCGCTGTGAGCGCAGTGAAGCGCGCACGGAATTTAATTGACGACGTCGAGTTTTCGCTCGAAGATGCCAGCCGCTCAGAAATGGGGTTTATGTGTCGCATCATTGAAGCCGTCATCGAGGCGGGGGCGCGCACAATCAATATACCTGATACTGTAGGTTATGCTGTTCCAGCAGAGTACGGCGCAACGATTGGCGAGCTGATCGAACGTGTCCCCAATGCTGATAAAGCTATTTTCTCTGTACACTGCCATAACGATTTGGGGCTGGCGGTGGCCAACTCGCTCAGCGCGTTGAATGCGGGGGCACGCCAAGTGGAGTGCACCATTAACGGTTTAGGAGAGCGTGCGGGTAATGCCTCACTCGAGGAGATCGCGATGGCTTTACACACCCGTAGCGATCATTTAGGGCTGCACACGCAGCTCGATCACACTCAGATTGTTCCCGCCTCGCGTCTGGTCTCAAGTGTGACTGGCTTTCCCGTGCAGCCCAATAAGGCCATCGTCGGTGCCAATGCCTTCGCTCACGAATCGGGTATTCATCAAGACGGTATGCTCAAACACCCCGAAACGTACGAAATTATGAAAGCAGAAGATGTCGGTTGGACGACGAATCGCCTCGTTCTCGGTAAACACTCCGGGCGTGCTGCGTTCAGCGCACGTCTTGAGGCGCTGGGGACTAGCTTTGATTCAGATCAGGCGCTCAACGCTGCGTTCGCCAAGTTCAAAGATTTGGCGGATAAGAAACACGAGATTTTCGATGAAGATTTGATTGCTTTAGTCTCAGATACACAATCGGGAGACGCTTTTGAGCAATATCGTTTGAGTGCGCTACAAGTCACATCGCAGACCGGCGAAATCCCACTGGCTAAGGTGAGCCTAGTCTGTGACGGTGTGGAGCGTAAAGCGCAGGCAACAGGTGGTGGCCCAGTAGATGCGGCGCTGCGCGCAATTGAGAAAATTGTCGACTCCGGTGCTACGCAGCAGCTCTACTCGGTGAACGCGATCACAAGTGGTACAGACTCACAAGGTGAGGTGACAGTGCGCCTTGAAAAATCCGGTCGCATCGTTAACGGTACAGGGGCAGACCCTGATATTATTAGCGCCTCGGCCAAGGCATACATCAATGCGCTTAATTTATTGGCGGCAAATTTAGACAAGGCGCATCCTCAAATATGAACAGCGAGTGTAGCAATGAGCTAACTAGCACTTGTTCGAGTGGGGATGTTTTAACGCGCAGGCGATGCAAAACCTCACGCTAAAAATGATTGATTGAGGCGGTTAAGCTGTGCACGAGCACATATGCTTACCGTCAAGTTACACTACACTGCAATAGGGAGCTTATGCAGACACAACAAGAGCGACACCAACGTTTGCAAACGCTCGGTATTACAAGCTGGCTTGCCCGTGCGACGTTGCCCGCTGCTGCAGCATCCGCTGATTGGTGTAGCGAATTTGTTTTTATGCCAGAAGGGACAAAACCTGTTGTTTCAGACACTGGCGCGGCCTTACCCGCAGCCACGGCGCAGAAAGTAGCATCTAAAACTGTTACCAGCGGGTCTAGCCAGGGGAGTGGTCACGCAAGAGAGCAGGCCAAGTCTCTCTCGGCCTCATTAAGCCAGAGCAGTCCCGCAGCTGAACTTAAAAAGCCAGCTACAGAGCCCTCTGAGCTTGAGCAAGCGCCGCTCAGGCACACCCCATTGATTGCTAAGAGTAACCGTGAGGCGCCAGTGATGCGCTTGGCGTTTTGGCAGTTTGAACAAGTGTTGGTTATAGACACACTACCGGCGCACAGCCGTGGTAATCAAACACCGCAACAGTACCAGCAGCTGCTGCAGAATATGCTGCTTGCCATGGGGTGTAATAATCATTTATTGACACAGCCCTATTACTGGAATTGGCCGACACTGGCGGGTGTGAGTATCGATCAGGGCTGGGATCAAGCGTTGTCTGGGGTCCAGCACAAGCTCGCCAAAGTATTTCAAGGCTATGCGCCCAAGCTGACATTATTGTTGGGAGAGCATGCGGCGCAAATGGTGTTGGAGCGTGAAGATGAGTTCGATGCGCTGCGCGGTATTGTCTTTAGCTTGCGAAGCGAGACCAAGACACTGACGACCTATAGCCTGACCCAGATGCTGTCTATTCCAGACTGCAAGCGTGATGTGTGGCAGGATCTCCAGCAAGTACTTCCCCTAAATGCGTGAGTATCGCCCACTACAACAATCAGACTTATCAGCACTGTGTGCGTTAGAAACACAGTGCTTTGAAGATGCTTGGTCCTCTTCACTTCTCGAGCGGCAGTTAGCAGCACCGCGCACGCTGAATTTCGCGTGTATAGAAAATGGCCAGCTGTGCGGCTTTATCTTCTGGAGTTATGTGTGCGATGAGGCCGAGCTCCTACGAGTGGCTGTTGCGCCTGCTGCCAGAGGGCAAGGTTTAGCGACGGAGCTTATTGGCCGTTCGCAGCAATACCTCACTCAGGGCAACATCAGCCAAGCTTTTTTAGAGGTGCGCGCCTCGAACTCTCGTGCGCTTAGCGTATACGCGCGCTGTGGCTATGTGCAGACAGGCCGACGCAAAGGTTATTACCGCAGCACTGCAAGTGAGCCCGCGGAAGATGCCCTGCTGCTCAGTTGTACACTGGGAGTGGAAAGTGTTTAGTTTCAGCGCACACGTGACCAATGGTGACGTATTTTATGCTTTCGGTGCATTACTGGCGCTGCTCTTGCTTGGCGCTATTCGATGTGCGCCGTGGCGCCATGTCTTTGCCAACACGGGGCTGCAGCATCTCTTTGCAGGGGCTGTTGTACTCTTGCTAGTGCTTTGGAGCATAAAGGCTCAGTTAGCCACAGGGTTTGAAATTCACCTGTTGGGGATAACGGCGGTTACGTTGATCATCGGCTGGGATTTAGCCCTTATTGCGGGTTGCTTAGCGCTGGGGGCGCTGAGCTTTTTACACGGTGCAGAGCTGTCGAGCTTTACCGCCAACGCTGTGCTAACGTTAGTACTGCCGATTGCATTGACACGGGTAGTGGCACGCTGGGTGGATAGCTGGCAGGTGAATAATTTTTTTGTCTACCTTTTTGTCTGCGGCTTTTTTTGCGCTGCGCTCAATGCCGCTGTCATTGGCGCTGCGTTGTCGGGCTTGCTCTGGTGGACTACTGATATTAGTTGGCTGGCTATTGATAGGGATGTTATTACTATTATTCCGCTCACCTTGTTTCCCGAGGGCTTGCTAAACGGCATTTTGCTCTGCGCGGCGATGGTATTTTACCCAGATTGGGTGCGCAGCTTTGATGCCAAACGCTATATTGATGATCAGTAGATTTATAAGGAAACTACTTATTTATTAATGGTTTAGTCTGGGTTAAATTCATATGTAGTTAACCTAAATGCTGATTTAATACAGGTGTTTGACTGTGTAATAAGGATGAGGCTTGAGATGGATATTCTACTGGCAGATGATCATGGGCTTTTTCGCGATAGCTTGTCGATATGGCTGGAGCAGCTCCCCCCCCAAGTGTGTGTGACAAGCGTAGTTGACTTTAGTCAAGCGCAAACCGCGCTACAGGAAAAGACCTTTCAACTGATCATCCTCGATCTTTATATGCCAGGTATGCAAGGTGCGCAGAGCGTGAAGCAGCTGTGCCAGCACTACAGTACACCCCTGATCATAGTCTCTGCAGAGGAGAGCTCGCTTGTCGTACAGCAGTGCTTGCAGGCGGGGGCCAAAGGCTATGTACCTAAATCTCTGCCGGGGAAATGTATTCTCGATGCCGTTAACCAAGTACTCAGTGGACGCCAGTATTTACCAGCGGATATGCTGTTGGAACAAGGGCAGACGACAGATCTCTCCCAGCTGGCACTGAGCGATAAACAGCTGCAAATTCTGGAACTGCTGACAAAAGGCAAAAGCAACCGTGAAATTGCCGATACGCTGTTCTTATCAGAGGGTACAGTAAAACAGTATGTCACTAAGTTGCTGCGCCTGCTCGAGGTCGATAATCGGGTGCAAGCAAGCATCAAAGGCAGTGCTTTATTTGGGATCAGTAGCACGAGCTAACTCTGCTACCTTGGCCTTTAGAACGCTGTTGATGCAGGGTTTTTGCATAAAAGTTGCCTGTACATCGGCGCTTTGTTGTTGCACGGCGTGGTCGGTGTCTCCGCTCAAAACGATGGCCGGAATAAACTTAGCATAGTGCTGGCGTGCCCAACTGATGATCTCTATCCCCGTTTTTCCCTCGCGCAGGCGGTAGTCTGCAACAATGACATCTGGCGCTTGGTATCGGTAGCGCTCAGTTTCGGCTTTTATTTCAAGTAAGCTCTCGGCGACGATAATTTCACACCCCCAATTTTTAAATGACAGTGACATGCCGTCGCGAATATGTGCATCATCATCAATGATCATTACCCACAACCCACTGATGTCACTGTCATAAACGGTATTGACGGTCTCTTGCGGTTGAAACTGTGCCTTGGGCAACGTGAGCTGAAAGCTACACCCTCGGCCTGATTGACTGGTGAGAGTGAGTTCATGATGCAGCAAGTGAGAAAGCTTTTTTACAATCGCCAGTCCAAGCCCTAAGCCCTTGTCGCGATCGCGCTCGGGGTTTTGTAGCTGGTAGAACTCGGAAAAAATTTTATCTTGCTCTTTGGTCTTAATGCCGATGCCATCATCGATGACGAGTAGCAGTATCTCGTCTTGGCGGTGGCGTAAGAGAATCTCGATATTGCTAGCGCGGCTGTGGCTCAGTGCATTGCTCACTAAATTGCGCAAGCACCGGGTGAGGAGCAGTGGATCTGTGATGATATTGTCATCACTTTTAGCAACGCTGAAGTACACATTTTGCTTTTCTGCTTGGCCGCGGAACTCCCGCTCTATTTCGTTGAGAATCTTACTTAAAGAGGCGCTGCGAAAGTTCACCTCCAGTGTCGCTGAATCAATTTTCGAGATGTCCATTAATGCACTGAGTAAGCTGTTTAGTGTGTTGCCGGCCTGAATGGATTTATCGATGAGACTACGTTGTTGTGCTGTAGTTTGCAGCAACTCTAAATTGGAAAGATAGAGCTGCAGTGCGTGCAGTGGCTGGCGCAAGTCGTGGCTGGTGGCTGCTAAATAGCGTGATTTTTCGATATTGGCACGTTCTGCCGCATCGCGCTGTACTTTGAGCCCCTCTAATAAGTGGCTGTTGCTGAAACGCAAGGTAATGTAGCGCTTAAGGTTTTGATTGACGCTATAGGAGTAGCCAACCATAGAGATCATAAAGAGTACCACCACCCAGCCCAGCCAATAGAGCGTGCTATCTTGGTTGCCGATTAAGATCACTGCCAAGGGAAGTAAAGCGCTGATACTGTAGCCGAGAAAGGCCGGTAAAAAGGCAGAGAGGGTAACAAGGGAGCCTGCGACACTGCCAGTGAGAATGGTGGCAATCAAAATGATGGAGCTATAGTCTGTCAGGTCGAGGAAAAAGTAGTTACAGCTCCCCCAAACAATCCCTGAACAGGTACTGCCACTGGCAAAAATCAGCGCGTGCTTGCGCGCATTTTCTACACTGAGTCGGCGCTTAGAATAAATGAGAAAAACAGAGCGCATCGCCACTAGCCCATAACTTAGTGCCGCCCAAGTTAAAAGTATAGGTAAGCTGACTTTGTCCCAAAAAAGCCCAAGGTACAAACTGGTCAGTATCAATACGGCGGCGAAGAGAAACTTCACCTGCGGGTACATACTTTGTAGTTGCTCTACCAGTAGCGCACTTGGTGCTATCTCGTGTGTGTTTTGTTGACTACTCTGGTTCACTGCTCAGTGCCCTCGCTAAAAAATCGCGACGCTCAGCCGGTTGGCTAATCTCTTGCGCTAATTGTTCACACAGTTGATTGTAATCGCTGCTGTGTTTAAGTGCGCGAAGAATCTGTCGCCGTGCAATTGGGCCTGTGTAATAAGCTAAAATTTGCTGTAATTCCAAGAGGTTGTCAATGGTAAGAGTATCATGAGGGCTATTGTCAGGATGCGCGGGAGCCTGGCTGTCCACGCAGAGGGTTGAGTGTGCGCTGGCGAGAAAATTGTTGCGCTCTTCATCGCAGTGGATATGTTGTGCCAGTGCTTGGATATAAGTTTCTCGGTCGTGAATACCTGTTGCAGTTTTCTTGAGTAGTACACCGGCAATGGGACCAACGTAGCTCGTCAGGGTCTGCTCTAGCTCAATTAATTGCTCTTGAGGAATGTCGGCCAGTTTGGCACTTCGTTCTTTTAAACTCCCCTGAGGGTCTGGCTGCTGCTTATCATCGGTGAGGGTCAGTGCCTCAAGCGCATCTAGAAAGGCTGTTGCACTTTGGAATCTCTCAGTGCGATCCGCAGCCAGTGCTTTACGCAGTAATGTTTGAAACGTATCACTGAGCAAGCGGCCTCGGCAGGTTTCGCTAAAAACGTGATCGAGAAACTTATCAATGGGTAATGTGTAAAGTTGTTGTGCAGAAAGCCTAGCGCCAGATAGCATTTCGAGCAGGACCATGGCGCAGCTGTAGAGGTCAGCACGGTGATCAACGCTTTCACCGCGCAATCCCTCCGGCGACATATAGCTAGGTGTACCGACCATGTCACCGAGCAGCGTGAGGTCGGATTTATCGAGTTGGGCAACACCGAAGTCAGCCAGTTTTACATCGCCACTGTTTAGCAGAATGATGTTGGCAGGTTTTATATCACGGTGCACTATGCCTTGTGTATGTGCAGCTTTTAGCCCATGTAACACGCAGCGTGTAATAAAAATCACCTCGTCAGGGGTGAGGGTGTCGCTGCTATCTAATAAACGCTGTAGCTCTTCACCTTCGACATACTCCATAACGATATAGTCGCGTCCTTCGTGTTGCCCTAAGTCAAAGACGGCGACGATATTGGCGTGCATACAGCGCGCTGCGGCTTGCGCTTCGCGGCGAAAGCGCTGGGTAAGCTCTTCTCCTTGACGGCCTGTACAGTGGTGAGTGTGAAGTACTTTGATTGCTACACAGCGCTCTATGTCAGGATCGAAACAGCGATAAACGACGCCCATAGCGCCTTGGCCTAGCACCGTTTCGACACGGTATTTACCGAAGTATTGGCACTGCTCGTTCACTGCTTACTCCTCTTCCTCAAGCATTTTTACAGCGCTGTCTAAGCTGCGCTGCATGCGATTAAAAGAGCGTCCTAAAGAGGCAATTTCGTCATTGCCAGTAAGTGTTAACTCGGGCATGTCGAGGGTGCCCATGCTGACTTTGTCTACATGGGAGGCCATCGCTGTAACAGGGTGTATAACATAGCGTTTGAGGAGTAGGTTCAGTACGACACCTATACAGAAGAACACGCCAAGTAAAGCGCTCATAAACACGATGAACTCCTCTTTTGCTCTGGCCAGTGGTAACGATAGAGGAACAGATACAATTTGCGCGCCAATGATTTCATTGTGTTTCCAGCCGAATCCGTTGCTGTTGCCATAGCGCTCTATCATGGTATCGGGTGCCGCGCTGGGTGTGGAATGACAAATAAGGCACTTCTGATTGCTGATACGGATGGGTTTGCTCAAGTAGAGAGAGCGCCCTGTTGGAGTCTCGCGCTCGCCGACCATCTTGCCGGCATCTTTGTGGCTGCGAAAGTAGTGGATGATGTCCGCTTCCCAGTCGGCCGCGCGGTTGCTCGGGTTGGTGGGGTTGAGTGCCGCTTCCTTGTAATCGTAGTTGGGGTGCTGCGCACGCAAATTTTCGATATAGCTCGCTGCGGCGTAGGCCGGTACTGTCTGGGGAAGAAAGCGCTGTGCGGATTGCGCGGCAATCAGTGGCCTGACTTCTTCCACAGTGTAATTGCGCACTGCTAGAGCACTCTCTAGCAGCACTGCTGCTGTCTCTAGTGCTTCGGTGCGCGCATTGTCTCGCTGAATATTAAAAGCGATTAAGGCTGTAATCCCGATGCCTATCATGCCGGTGAGTAGCAGAATCAGGTTGAACTTAACTTTAAGTGACATATTAGGGCCTGTTTTTCTGTGCCGCATCATCCAAACGACGCACAGTTTTTGAACAAGTGTATAGAGAACCTAGACGGCGAGTAATTAACTAAAGTTATCATTTTGACAAAAAGATGAGGTTATCTATGCACGCTTTAGCAGTGAGCATTTTGTTGATAGAAACTAACTTAAGTTAATTTATTTACGCCCAGTGCTTTAATAAGCTGGCCCGGCACATGCGCGATACTTATTTAGCTTGCTGTCTGTTACCTGTGAAGTGCTGCGCTGTCGTTGGGCTTTTCGACAGTGGTTGGAACTTCGCATGTACAAGAGGCTGGATGTGCGCTTGAGGGTACCGCTGCTATAAGGAGGTGCAGCGTACTCGTGGATAGACCACAGGGCAGCATGTTTGAGTAAGGATGCTCGAGCTGCTCTGTGAATATCTGGGTGAGTGTATTACCTGTTTACCTCTTATAACTGAGATTTTTGTTTCTGGTGCGTTAAGCCTAGTGTTTGGCTGAATCGAGCAGTTTGGGCTTTACCGCCCCTGTGTATCCAGTGTTAAAGCAAATCTCTCTCACGGATGAAAGTGTTTTATGCGTGCAGTGAATCGCACATGGCGGCAAGCTTTTGGGTTCAGCCTATTGTGTGCAGCAGTTTTACTTCTTCAATTCAGCCCGCTGGGGGATTTCTCCTCCCGTGCTATGTACGATTTGGGCACTAAGTTTTATTCAGGTACTGCGAATAATCGCATCTCTGTGATTGCAATTGATGAAAAGAGCTTGGCTCACCTAGGGCGTTGGCCCTGGAACCGCGAGTACCATGCTGCGCTGATCGAAAAGCTTAGTACCGTCTCTCCAAAAGTCATTGGCTATCCCGTTTTTTTTGTTGAGCCTCAAAGGGATAA